>CAZSIW010000361.1:0-2504 GCA_964606755.1 uncultured Elusimicrobiales bacterium
CCCTGAGGCTCTTCAAAGATGTGTGCGAGGTTTTGGAGCCGAACGCCCTCATTCTCAGCGTGCAACCTCAGGAGGAGCTTTCACTGCGTCTAAGCGTCAAAAAAAGCGGCATCGCCACAGAGCCGTACACAGTTCAAATGAAGTTTGATTACCCCGGCGGACCGTCGGGGCCGCATCTTTCGTATGAGAGGCAGGTCATCGATTTTATGCAGGGCGACCTGAGGCTGTTCTCGCGAGAGGAAGGCGTGGAGGCGATGTGGTCGATTGTCGACCCAATCCTAAAGAAATGGGAAACGGATCCTCCTAAGGATTTTCCAAATTATCCGTCCGGAGGCTGGGGCCCAGAGGCGGCGAACAGGCTGATAGAGCGCGACGGCAGGAAATGGCACAGTCCTGTATAGAGGAATCAATGAAGACAATGGATATCAACGGCAGGAACGTATTGATCTTTAGCGATAAAAATAGTATCTCCCGGTATTTCATCAGGCAGCTTAACTTTATCTGCACCGTCGCGGCCGGCAAAAGAGGTTCTTGCGCTATTGCTATATCGGGCGGCCGCACGCCGGTGTTTCTCTACGAAGCGATCGCGTTGGAAGAGTCGATCGATTGGAGCGGTATTCATATATTTTTTGTAGATGAGAGGTTCGTCCCCAGGGAAAGCCCCCAAAGCAATTACAGACTGATCAAAGATCACCTTCTCCGCCCGGGCGGTGTTCCGCCTTCCCAGGTGCACCCGGTGCCGTTGATATATAATGCGGAATCTTCGGCTCTCCTGTATGAAAATGAGATCAGGGAGTTCTTTAATCTCAAAAAGGGAGAGATCCCAAGACTGGACATTGTACTGCTCGGTATGGGCAGTGATGGGCACATTGCCTCGATATTCAGGAACGATAACCCTGTTTTTGAAGAAGAATACCGTATAGCAAAAGCAACTTTTGGGGGCGGTCTGGAGCGTGTTACGTTGACCCTGGATACCATAAACAAAGCCTCGAACGTGTTTTTTCTTGTTTTGGGCAGTGAAAAAGCAGAAGTGGTAAAGGATGTTCTCAGCGGCGATGATAAAACTTTACCGGCGGCGTGCGTTAACCCCGAAACAAATAAACCGATTTTTATACTAGATAGGGAAGCCGCGGCCCTGTTGTCCGCGGTTTCGATAATATAGCAATAAATTCACTTGGGAAAAGGAAGTCATGCAGAAACAAAGCTACAAATATATCATAGTCGGCGCCGGTATCGCGGGTTTGTCGGCCGTAGAGGGAATCCGCGAGCATGACAAGAGCGGGCCGATACTCCTGATCGGAGATGAAAAATATCCGCCATATAACCGTACGCCACTAACAAAGGAGCTGTGGTGGGGGACAATAAAGGCTGAAGAGCTGTTCATTCACGATAATAAGTATTTCGAACAAAATGACGTCGACCTGCTGTTCGGAAAGACGGTGGTATCTCTTGACGCGAAAGCCAAAACTGTCACCGATGATACGAACGTTACGGTGCGTTATGAGAAACTGCTCCTCGCGACAGGAGGCAGGCCGCGCACTCTCCCGATACCCGGCGGAAACCTAGAGGGGATATGTTATTACCGATACCTTGACGATTATTACGGTCTCAGCGGGTCTGTCTCGAACAGAACTTCGGTGTTGATAATCGGCGGCGGGTTCATCGGTTCGGAGCTGGGTGCTTCTCTGAGTGAAAATAGTACGAACGTGACCATGTTATATCCCGAAAACTACGTCTGCTCAATGGTATTGCCGGAGTATCTCGGTAAAAACCTCGAGGAAATGTATCTCAAACACGGTGTTACCCTGATTTCGAAAGACAAACCCGTGGCGTTCGAGAAAAGCGGGAACAAATTCATTACGACGACACAGAAAGGCAGGGAGATCCAGACGGACGCGGTGGTCGCAGGAATCGGGATAGCCGCTTCGTCAGCCCTGGCTGAATCGGCCGGGATAAGAACAGGCAGGAATATCATTGTAAATGAATACCAGCAGACCTCTCAGCCCGATATCTACGCGGCCGGTGACAACACGGAATTTCCCTATTTGGCTCTGGGAAGGACTATGCATGTTGATCACTGGGATCACGCGCTCAATCACGGTAAGTGGGCAGGGCGGAACATGGCGGGCGCCCGTACGCCCTACGACTATATACCTAAATTCTTTTCTACGATCTACGATCTGAATTATGAAGCGGTGGGGGAGGTTATCCCCGAACTTAAAAACATCGCCAGATGGAAAGAGCAGAGCAACAAAGGTGTGATATATTTTATCCGCGGGGACAGGATCGTCGGAGTTTTGACCTGCAACCTGCACAGCGAGATAGACCGTGCGCGGGAACTGGTCAGGCAGGGAAATATTCCGCCTGAGCTGGTGTCAGCTGTCAGATAAGAACAAAGGCCGTAAAATGGGACAACTTTTCAAGCCGGAAGACACATACCTCTTCCGGTTCGTTATCATAGCGGGAATTATTCTGTTTTCTGCAGCGGCTCTTGTTTTAGATCT
>CAZSIW010000362.1:0-2484 GCA_964606755.1 uncultured Elusimicrobiales bacterium
CGTGATAATAGACTGTCTCACCTTATATGTTTCCAACCTTATCTGCGGCGGCAAGACCGAGAAATATATCACCAAAAATGTCCAAAATCTGTTAAGTTCGCTGAAAGATATTGACTACTTGGTAATATTCGTATCGAACGAAGTGGGTTCCGGAATAGTTCCTCTCAATAAACTGGCGAGAGATTTCCGTGATATCGCCGGAAAAGTGAACCAGTTAGTCGCTCAGCAAAGCGATGAAGCTTATTATATGGTATCAGGTCTTAAAATTAAATTAAAATAAGCGTATGTTACTTGTATGCTAAAAGGAGATCATGTGACTAATTATTTGGAAACGATCAAGCAGATCACAGATGTAGACCAGAAAGCTATGGACCAGGCGCAGAAAAAACTGGACATGCTTACAAAACCGCAGGGCAGTCTGGGAAGGCTGGAAGAGATATCCAAACAGGTAGTAGGAATAACCGGAAAGATAAAAACTTCAATAAAAAACAAGGCCATAATAACGATAGCGGGTGACCACGGTGTGGTCGCGGAGAAAGTAAGCGCTTTCCCCAGCGAAGTAACACCACAGATGGTTCATAACTTCCTTGTAGGCGGTGCGGGTATAAACGTCCTTGCTAGGCACATAGGCGCGAGAGTGGTTATCGTTGATGTCGGAGTAGCCTCTGACCTCAAAGCCCATCCTGATCTTATAATCAAGAAAGTGGCTTACGGCACGAAGAACATGAGCAAAGGTCCCGCTATGACCAGGCAGGAAGCTATACGGGCCATTGAGGCGGGCATAGATGTGGCTAACGCTGAGATAGACAAGGGGTTGGATATCCTGGGAACGGGCGACATGGGGATCGGGAACACCACCCCTTCGAGCGCTATAACGGCCGTGATAACCCAGACAGACGTGGTTTCGGTAACGGGTCGTGGGACCGGAATAGATGATGTTTTGCTCAACAATAAAATAAGCGCCATAAAACGGGCCATTGAGATCAATAAACCCGATAGAACAAACGGCATCGATGTCCTTAGCAAAATTGGAGGGTTCGAGATCGGGGCTATAGCGGGAACGATTCTTGCCGCGGCCAGCAGGAAAATACCGGTCGTTGTGGATGGTTTTATTTCAGGAGCCGGTGCCCTTATCGCCTGCCAGCTTCAGCCGAAAGTCAAACAATATCTGATAGCGGCCCACAACTCAAGGGAGCAGGGCCACAAGATAGTGTTGAACTATCTGGGATTGAAGCCTGTTCTTGATCTCGATCTCAGGCTTGGAGAAGGCACTGGCGCCGCTCTGGCGATAAGCATTGTTGAGGCTTCGATGAAAATATTGAACGAGATGGCGACCTTTGAACAGGCGGGTGTATCAGAAAAAAGTGAATAAAGGATTGTGAATGGTGGATAGTAAACTACAAACACCATGAAAACCTTACAAACCGTTAGGTTTATCAATGGAGGAATGTATGAAAAAAGTGTTAGAGCGTATTACCGTTGAGATCAAGTCTCTGCTGGCCGAGCTTAAAGATCCGCACAAGCGCCAGGAATGGATATCGAACGGGAAAATATTTTTGCAAAAGGCAATGAAGAGCCTTGCCCTTTCGGTCAGGTTTCTGACAATAATACCTCTTAAAAGCGCTCCTCTGGACGACGAGGCGGTCCGTAATTCGATGATCTCTTTCCCTGTGGCCGGGCTTTTGATAGGTCTGTTTGCATTATTGGTGAACCTTATGGTTTCCTGGGCTTATCCGGTCATGATATCCAGCGTTCTGGTCATCCTTTTTTACGCGCTGATAACCGGCGGGCTACATCTTGACGGGCTCGCGGATACGTTCGATGGCATCGCGAGCGCGAGGCCCAGAGAAAAAATCCTCGAGATAATGAAGGACTCAAGGATCGGAACGATGGGGGTTTTAAGCCTCATTTTTGTTATAGTGCTTAAGATACTGTTCCTTTCGAACGTCCCTGCCTCCACCAGAACTCTGACAATACTTTTGTTGCCTGTGTTGAGCAGGTGGAGCATGCTTATACCTATATATTACGTAAGGTACGCGAGGTCGGAAGGTCTGGGCGGCAGTTTTTCAAAAGCCATAAATAAAAGGGCTTTCATAATATCCACGTTAATAACTCTTTTTATTTCGGTTTTTTTATTGAGGTTCAGCGGGATAATACTGATGGCTGTCACTGCTTTGTCGACGGCGCTAATAAGTTTCCTGATCAATAAAAAAATAGACGGTTTTACCGGAGACACCCTGGGAGCAACTTGCGAACTTAACGAAGTGGTGATACTGGCGCTAATGGGTATGGGAGCGGCGGCATGAAGTTCAAGAACCGCGGTCTGGTGGACGTCCTTGAAAAAAACGGCATAAAGCTCTCCGAGGTAATCGAAACCGGTGTGTCAACCTACATATACGACCCTAAATTGGGCGACAACAGAAAAATAAGGCGTGAGTTTATAGAAGGGCTTGATAAAGCTCTGAGCGATATAAACGTCTCTTC
>CAZSIW010000363.1:0-2478 GCA_964606755.1 uncultured Elusimicrobiales bacterium
TCACCAGCGCGAAAGTTCCCGCAGGCATAGACGGCGGAAAGATAGTGAAGATGCTCAGGGAAGAGTTCGGTGTTTCCATAGCGGGCGGGCAGGGCGCTCTTAAAGGCAAGATAATAAGGTTCGCTCACATGGGATACATAGGAAAGGCCGATCTGTTGGTCGGTTTTGCGTGTCTCGAGATGGTGCTTTCGAAACTCGGTCATAAACTCGAAAAAGGAAAAGCGGTAGCCGCGGCTGAAGAAGTATTGATCAACGGATAGTGAAAAACAATTTTGAAGATTAAAAATTTGGAAGATTGTAAAATTTAATCTTCATGATCTTGTAATTTTAAATTTTCATAATTTGTTTTATAATGGGAGAAACCAATGTATAAAATAATGATGACATATAAAAGCACCGAAGGGCTGGACGCACTTCTTGGGCATAAGGATTTCAAGGTAGACATCCATGACAAACCTACGCCTGAACAATTCAAGGAACTCATAAAGGATTATGAAGGGCTTTTGATACGTTCGGAAGTCAAGGTGACGCCGGAGATCATCGAAGCCGGTAAAAAACTGAAATTCATAGGCAGGGCGGGCACGGGGGTTGACAATGTTAACATCCCGGCGGCCACGCAGAAAGGCATAGTGGTGACCAATGTCCCGGGCGGCAACACCATATCCGCCTGCGAGCACACGATAGGGCTTATGCTTTCTCTTGCCAGGAACATTCCTCAGGCACACGCGTCTTTTAAAACAAAAGCATGGGAGCGGAACAAGTTCATTGGTATCGAACTGCAGGGTAAGGTCCTGGGGCTAGTGGGGCTTGGCAGGATAGGCCGGGAAGTTGCCTCAAGAATGCTTGCATTCGGGATGCAGGTCATAGCTTATGACCCCTTCGTAAATGAAGAATTCGCAAAGACGCTGGGTATAAAGCTCAAGACTCTGGATGAGGTGTATGCCGAATCGGATTATATATCCATTCATTCGCCTCTCACCGACTCCACAAGGAACCTCATAAACGCAGAGGCCATAAAAAAAATGAAGAAGGGTGTAAGGATAGTCAACTGCGCGAGAGGCGGAATAGTAGATGAAAAAGCCCTTTCTGATGCCATAAAAGCAGGGCATGTAAAAGGCGCCGCGTTCGACGTTTTTGCAAAAGAG
Organism: uncultured Elusimicrobiales bacterium; assembly: GCA_964606755.1. GTDB lineage: Bacteria > Elusimicrobiota > Endomicrobiia > Endomicrobiales > CAZSIW01 > CAZSIW01. Next base: position 1,146 of record CAZSIW010000363.1, read on the forward strand.
CCGCCTGTCGACTGGACGCTGGTCGAAACTGACGGAGTGGTTGTGACCCCGCACCTTGCGGCATCAACTGAAGAGGCGCAGGTCAAAATAGCCCAGGAAATGAGCGATGTAGTAATAGACTTCTTTACGAAGGGTTTGATGCGCAACGCGGTAAATGTGCCGACTCTTGACTGGGAAAGCTACAAGAAGATAGAGCCTTATATCAATCTGGCTGAAAAGATGGGCGCTTTTCAGGCACAGATACTGGAGGGTGGCGTAAGCGGGTTGTCCATTGAATATGCTGGAGACCTTAATAATATGAACACCGCCCCGATAAGCGTTGCCTTTTTAAAGGGGTTTTTGGGTAAAATGCTTGATATTCCAGTGAATTCCGTAAATGCGCCTCTTCTGGCAAAGGAAAGAGGCATAGTGATCAAAGAGGTCAAGACGCAGGAAATAAAAGATTACACTTCTCTTATAAAATCAAAAATAAAGACCGATAAAGAGGAACTGTGTATTTCCGGCACGCTTTTCGGGCATAACAACCCCAGGATAGTAAGGATCGGCGCGATGGATGTGGATATAATACTTTCGGGATGCATACTCCTGTTGACCAACATAGACAGGCCTGGCATAATCGGCCAGATCGGGACATTCCTCGGAAAAAACAACATTAATATAGCCGAAATGCAGGTCGGCAGGCGCGAGGTAGGCGGCGAGGCGCTAACGATCGTCAATATAGACGGCTGCGTCTCCGCTGAGCTTGCCAAGCAGATGAGCAACTTTTCAGGCATCACAAAAGTTAAACACGTGGAATTATAGAAAAAGAAAGGTGACAGGTTTCAGGTGCCGGGTGTCAGCAGTTGACGCTAGCAACCTGAAACCTGCAACCTGACACCTGTAACCTGATTATGTTATGCTAGCCATCAAAACCGACAAACTCACCAAAACCTATAAAAAATCACATCTAGGCAAAACCACATTTACCAGAGGTATAGAAGACGTCTCGTTCGAGATAAAACGGGGCGAGATATTCGGTCTTCTGGGCCTGAACGGTTCCGGAAAAACGACAACGATCAAACTTATTCTAGGGCTTCTGCGCCCTACTTCGGGCGGCGTGAGCGTGCTCGAAAAAAACGTGCCATCGAACGACGCACTGAGGCAGATCGGTTACCTTCCCGAGGCCCCGTATTTCTACAGGTACCTAACCGCAAAAGAGATCATGATGTTCTACGCGAAACTGTCCGGCGTTGGCTCGGCCGAAAAAAGGGCGGAAGAAGTGCTTTACCGTGTCGGCCTTGAAAAGTGGAAAAATAAAAAGATATCGGAGCTTTCGAAAGGTATGGCCCAGAGA
>CAZSIW010000364.1:0-2469 GCA_964606755.1 uncultured Elusimicrobiales bacterium
CTTTATTCGTTTTTGCCGGCAAAAGTGAAAATGTTTTAATCCTTCAGGATTTTCTTTCCCTGTTTTACATCATTTAAATATTTCATTGACACACACAACCATCATATTTATAGTCCCTCATTCACAAAGCGATGGCTTATCAATCTGAAAAATATGAGGAGACCGCATGCATACATTTCAACTGGAAAAACCGGACAATCTTGTAGAGCTTTTTGAAAACAGCGTTAAAAAGTATTCGGAAAGGCAGTATCTCGGCACCAAGAACAAGGATGGCGAGTATGAATGGGTCACTTATAAGGAAGTCGGAATTCGCGTGGATAATCTGCGGGCAGGGCTGGCAGGTCTTGGCATACAGAGGGGCGACGCGGTGGGTATCATCTCCAATAACAGTACGGACTGGGCTGTCGGGCATTATGCCGTGGCCGGTCTGGGGGCTTTTTATGTTCCAATGTACGAGGCCGAACTGACAAGAATCTGGGAATACATCATCAAAGACAGCGGGGTAAAAGTTCTTTTAGTTTCCAGACCCCAAATTTTAGAGAAAGTCAAAGATTTTCCGTCACGCATTCCTCATCTGAAAAAAATCATACTGATTGATGGAGAAGGGCCGGACTCGCTTGCCGAACTGGAAAAGGCGGGAGCAAAAAAACCGGTCAAATCCATATATCCCGCGGCCGAAGAAGTTGCCGTGCTTATCTATACTTCAGGGACCACGGGAGACCCCAAAGGGGTTCTTCTGATGCACATGAACGAGACCAGCAACTATCACGCAAGAACCGTATGCTATCCCGATGTAAATGAGGAAGACAGGTCTCTTTCGATACTGCCCTGGGCTCACGCTTACGGCCTGGGAGAACTCCATACCTTTACCGGCCACGGCGCATCCCTCGGATTTATGGAAAGCCCGGGCACGGTAGTCGGCGACATGGCAAAAATACGTCCCACGTTCCTTGTGGCCGTTCCACGCGTCTTCAACAGAGTCTATGACACAATCATCACGAAGGTGAATGACGCGGGAGGCTTTAAAAAGAAACTTTTTTATATGGGCGCCGAGGCGGCCAGGGAAAAATTCCGCCTGTCCCAAGAGGGGAAATCGGATTTCATGGTGAACCTCAAGTTCAGGATCGTGGATAAGCTCGTATTTGGCAAGATCCGCGAACTCTTCGGCGGGAGACTCCGCGCGTCGCTTACCGGAAGCGCGGCCATGAATCCGGATATCTCCAGATTATTCTTCGGCATCGGCATGCCGCTGTATGATGTCTACGGCATGAGTGAAACCTCGCCGGCCATCACCATGAACTGTCCGTCAAAATACAGGATCGGAAGCGTCGGCCCTGTGATTGACAAGGTCAAGGTCGCAATCGACAAGTCCGTGGTAGGTCCGGACGCCAATGACGGCGAGATCGTCTGCTACGGTCCCAATGTCATGAAGGGATATCACAACAAACCCGAAGCCACCAAAGAGGTCATGACGCCTGACGGCGGCATGCGGACCGGCGACCGGGGACGTTTTGATGAAGACGGATTTTTGTGGATTACCGGAAGGATCAAGGAGCAGTACAAGCTGGAAAACGGCAAGTACGTTTTTCCCGCGGGAATTGAGGAGGATATCTGCCTGAACCACTATGTCCAGATCGCGCTGGTTTACGGCGCGAACCATCCTTATAACGTCTGTTTGATAGTTCCTGATCCTGTCGCGCTGCAGGGGTACGCTCACAAGAACAATTTGCCGGATGACTATAAGGAGCTTGCTCAAAATAAAGAAATCCAGAATATGATCATTACGGAAATAACCGATGCGATGAAGGGCAAGTACGCCGGCTATGAAATCCCGAAGAAATTCGCCTTTATTTCGGAACCCTTTACGCTGGAAAACGGTCTGGTGACTCAGACGATGAAACTTAAGCGAAAAAATATAACAGATAAATACAAAGAAACGATAGAAGGTCTCTATAAAGATTGAAACATACATGACGGCGAGTCGTCTCAAAGGGTGATGAAGGGGGATTTCTTTATTTCCTCCCCCGTCGCTTTGCGACACCCCCTCTAAAGGGGGACAATAAGAATTTTCTCATTTAATTTTTATTTTCTGTTATAATCCCCCCGAATTATTTTACAGTACAATAATAACACCGGGCTGCCTTTAAAAGATAACGGCGCAGAAAAGCAATGTAAGCCTTTAAATGCGGCCCGGTATAAAACAGAAGAGGAGAGAGGCTATGTTCGATTATATGATGACAAAGGAGCAAATAAAAATAAGGGACGAGGCGAGGGAACTGGTGAAATGGGTGCCGCGCCAGATGATCCTGGATATGGATACCGACACGATCAAGTTTCCGAAGGAGTTTCTTCAGGAAGCGGGCAGACGCAATTTACTGGGGTGCCGTTATCCGAAGAAATGGGGCGGCAGGGATATGGATTGGGTGACCACCGGCATCGTCATGGAAGAGATAGGAACCCTGGGTTACG
>CAZSIW010000365.1:0-2438 GCA_964606755.1 uncultured Elusimicrobiales bacterium
ACTTTTTAACCCCAGCAGAAGCTCTTGCCAATGCTGTTTGCTGGTTGAATTCGCCCAAGATAACAAAAGTCCCCCCGGTTTTGCTCCGGGGGGACTTTTTATAATACCTTAGAATACGGGATGTTTAATAAACGAACAACATATCCGCGTATGAAGGAAGCGGCCAGATCTCTTTTGGGACGATTCCCTCAAGACTGTCGACAACCTTCCTGAGTTCTACCATTTCTTCAAGCATCTCTTTCGGCTCGCCGGCTTTGAGCGCCTTTTCCAGTTTGTCGGAAATCGTAAGCGCTTCGTCCGTTAGAGTCACGAGTTCTTTCAGCACCGCTTCGGTTTTACCGCTTGTGTTGCCGGCATTTTTTACCTTCACTATGGTATCGGCAACTTTGGACTGATACGCAAGAGCAGCGGGGATTATCTGCGTCTTTGCCATATCAAGAGCGACACCGGCTTCAAAAGTTACGATCTTTTCGTACTGTTCCTTGAAAATCTCGTACCTTGAGTGGAGCTCGACTTTCGAAAGCACTTTGTGTTTTTCGAATATCGCTATCGTGCTTTCCTTAAGCCATTCTTTTATCGCTTCCGGCGTGTTCTTGAGGTTCGGCAGACCGCGTTTTTCCGCTTCCTTGTGCCATTCCTCGGTGTAGTTGTCGCCGTTGAATATTATCCGCTTGTGTTTCTTGACTATGTCCTGGAGAACCTGCTGAAGCGTCGCGTTGATGTCTTTCTTGGAGCCGGCCTCGAGCTTCGTGCATATCAGGTCAAAAGCCTCAGCGAATATCGTGTTGATGACGATGTTGGCATTGGCGCAGCTCTGGTTAGAGCCTACCGCGCGGAACTCGAACTTGTTGCCGGTGAAGGCGAACGGTGAGGTCCTGTTCCTGTCGGTGACGTCTCTTGGGAACTTCGGAAGAGAGGTGACGCCGATCTCTATTACTCCGCCTTCCTTGGAAGATTTCGGAACACCTTTCTCGAGCTGTTCAAGGATGTCGGTAAGCTGATCGCCCATGAATATGGAAAGGATAGCCGGAGGGGCTTCATTGGCGCCGAGCCTGTGGTCGTTGCCGGCTGATGCTACCGCCGCCCTCAGAACACCCGCGTAGGTGTCCAAGGCGTACATAAGCGCGCATACAGTAGCAAGGAACTTCGCGTTTTCGTGCGGGTTCTCGCCAGGATTGAGCCAGTTCTTGCCATCGGGGCCTACAACTGACCAGTTGTTGTGCTTGCCCGAGCCGTTTATGCCGGCATAGGGTTTTTCGTGCAGAAGACACACAAAACCGTGTTTCTCGGCTGTCTGCCTTAAGGTCTCCATAACTATCATGTTGTGATCCACGGCAAGGTTCTGTTCCTCAAATACAGGAGCTATCTCGAACTGGGCCGGGGCGACCTCATTATGCCTGGTTTTTGAAGGTATTCCCATCTTCCAGAGCTCATTATCAAGGTCTTCCATAAAACCCATGACCCTAGTCTTTACAGCGCCGAAATAGTGGTCTTCCATCTGCTGGTGCTTGGCAGGCTTCCTGCCGAAAAGCGTGCGCCCTGTCTGGATAAGATCGAGGCGGGCTTCATAGTACTGCCTGTCTATAAGGAAGTATTCCTGTTCAGGACCCAGGGTTGCGTAGGCCTTTTTGAACTCGGTGCTTATGCCGAAAAGCTTTGCAAAACGAAGCATCTGCTTAGATAGCGCATTTATCGAACGCAGAAGCGGTATCTTTTTATCGAGCGCCTCGCCGGTGTAAGAATAAAATGCGGTGGGTATGCAAAGAGTCGTAAAATTCGGCCCTTTCTTTATGAAAGCAGGGCTCGTGGGGTCCCACGCGGTGTAACCTCTTGCTTCAAACGTGGCCCTTAAGCCGCCCGAAGGGAAGCTGGACGCATCCGGCTCGCCTTTGATAAGCTCTTTGCCCGAGAATCTCAGCACTACTCCGCCTTCTCCGTCCGGGTCGATGAATGAATCGTGTTTTTCAGCCGTGCTGCCGGTAAGGGGCTGGAACCAGTGTGTAAAATGGGTAGCGCCTTTCTCCAACGCCCACTGCTTCATGGCTTCCGCGACTTCGTCAGCTATGCCGGGGTCAATCGTAAGCCCTTCTTTAATAGTGGCTCTAAGAGACTTAAAGGCTTTCTCCGAGAGGTAATTCTTCATGGTCTTGAGACCAAATACGTTCTCTCCGTAGATATCCGCTACGGTCTTAAGATCTACTGCAGCTTTTGCTTTCATGGCACTCTCCTGTTTGTTTTGCCCTGAGAATAAGGCAGATAATACCAAATTAATGTTTCGAACGCAATAGCCCCGTTGCTATTGCGAATACCTGTTTGTGATAGGCATACGCCGATCCCGGCCAAAGGCTTTTGGGGTTATCTTTACGCCGGGAGCCGCCTGTCTTCTTTTAAACTCGCTCCTGTCTACCAGCCGCACCACTTTTTTCACGGTTGCGGCG
>CAZSIW010000366.1:0-2425 GCA_964606755.1 uncultured Elusimicrobiales bacterium
TAGAATCAGATCTTAAAGACACGAGGTACTCTTCTCTCAGGAGCCACAGCGACTATTACAGCTACTCGCACCAGGAACTGGCTTCGGTGATAAGGGAGGCCGGTATCGTAGGAATGGGCGGCGAGGCTGTTCCCACGCACCTGAAACTGATACCGCCCTCGGGAAGCGAGCTGGACACCCTTGTCATAAACGGCACCGAGTGCGAACCCTATATTACCGCGGATGACAGGCTCATGCAGGAACACGCCAAGGAAGTGGTTGAGGGCGCAAAGCTTATAATGTTCATCCTTGGCGCCATAAAGACCGTGATAGCTATTGACGAGAACAACGCGTCCGCCATAAGAGTCCTTAAGAAGATCGTTTTCAACGAACCCAACATAGACCTGGTGCTTCTAAAGACGCGTTACCCTCAGGGTTCGGAGAAACAGCTCATCAAGACCATCACCGGCCGCGAAGTGCCTCCCGGCCAGACGTCCCATAAAAAGGGAGTAGTCGTAAACAACGTGGCGACTGCCTACGCTATCTCAAGGGCCCTGAAAGAGGGGGAACCCCTCACCGCCAGGATAGTCACGGTGTCGGGCCCCGCGGTGAAGGCCCCCAAGAACGTCAAGGTCCGCATCGGGACGCTGGCAAGGGACCTTGCCGCGTACTGCGGAACGTCCGGGCGGGGCGTCGGCCAGTTTATCGTCGGCGGGCCCATGAAAGGCGTCGCCCAGCATACGCTCGACGTTCCGATGATAAAAGGCACGGCGGGCGTTATCTTTTTCCATCCAGGCGATGTCATCGACAACAAATATTACGATTGTTTCAGGTGCGGGAAATGCGCGAGAGTGTGCCCCGCGAAACTTTTCCCCGGCATAATAAGCGTCAGTGTTCAGAACAACAACCTTGACGAAGCGAAAAAACATTACCCGATGGACTGCATAGAGTGCGGCTGCTGCGCGTATATCTGCCCCGCGAAAAGGCCGATTGTACAGCAGGTCAGGTGGGCGAAGCAGGAAATCCAAAGGAGTGAAGAGGGAAGGCCAAATGGCTGAGAAAGAGGAAATGCTGGCGGTTGCCTCATCGCCTTTCATACATTCTAACAATAACATAACCAAGGTGCTGCTCGATGTGCTTATAGCGCTCGTGCCGGCGATGGCCGCCGCCGTATATTTCTTCGGCCTGGACGCGCTCGTGCTGATGGCGGTCTCGGTTTCATCGTGCGTTTTCTTCGAACTGTTCTGGCAGAAAGCGCTCAAGCAGCCCGTGCGCATCAAGGACCTCAGCGCTGTCTTAACGGGGCTTCTGCTCTCCCTTACGCTGTCCCCGTCAGTTCCGTGGTGGATAGTGGTTTCAGGAGCGTTCGTGTCGATCATTTTCGGCAAACAGGTTTTCGGCGGTTTCGCCCACAACCCTTTCAACCCGGCGCTCGCGGGCCGTATTTTCCTTCAGCTGTCCTGGCCGCAGGCCATGAACGCGTGCATGGGCCCGGTAGATGGTATTACCGCCGCTAACCCGATAGCCGCCAGCCTGATACATACCTTGCCGTCCCGTCTTCACCTGTTGATCGGCTACGCCGCAGGCTCCATAGGCAACGTCTCCGCGCTGGCGCTTATACTCGGCGGAATATATCTTATAAAGAGGCGGCAGATATTCGCGATCACTCCCGTTACGTTCGTCGCCACGGTCGCCGTCGGGGCGTATGTTCTCGGTGAAAACATGATCTTGCAGGTGTTTACCGGCGGGCTCATCCTGTGCGCTTTCTTTATGGCAACGGATCCCGTGACGTCGCCCTGGTCAAACTTCGGAAGGTTTGTCTTTGCTTTCGGCTGTGGCCTGATTGCGCTTTTGATCCGCGTCGAGGGAGGCCGCCCGGAGGGTGTTTACTATTCGATATTGTTGATGAACATGACAGTGCCGTTGATAGACAAATTCACAATACCCAAACCGTTCGGTTACGGGGGAACAGCAGGATAAATGGACATACTTAAGCGGGCGATGACCCTGGTTCTCGTGTGCGTGCTGTCGGCGCTGGTGCTGACCATGGTTTACAGCCTTATGTCTGACACCATAGAGCAGGTAAAATATGACGGAATAATGAGCATGAAAAAAGAGCTCGTTCCCGCGGCGGCGAGGTTCGACGGGCCGATGTCGCTCGACGGGCGCTGGTCTTCGGACGCGAAAACGTCTCCTGACGGGCGGGCTGCCGGCGAACGCGCGCGCTATGATAATATGGAGACTTGTTTCGATGCCAGGGGCATCGAGGTTGGAAAGATAGTCTACGTGACGGCCAACGGCCACGACGGCGATATCCGGCTTATGGTCGGGGTATCGTCTCTCGGTGATGTGGCCGGCCTTAAGGTCGTGAGCAGCAACGAAACGCCGGGGCTCGGCTCAAAGATATCCGGCCCGGAGTTTTTGTCGCAGTTCATAGGCAAGAACT
>CAZSIW010000367.1:0-2409 GCA_964606755.1 uncultured Elusimicrobiales bacterium
GCTTGAAAATTCGATGAATGAATTCAAAAGCATGCTCGCCCGGACGCCGCTTGTAGAGTCCCATGACAAAATCATGCTCGGAAATGAATACGTGAAGACAATTTACATTTCTGATATCCCCAACAGTCTGGGATTGATGCAAAACCTGTTTTTCAAATTCAATTATTTCACGCTTTCAATATTCGCGCGCGGGATAAACCAGTTTGACATAAAAGACGATCTAAAAAAGAAGCTTAAAGCGGCCCATGGCCACGGAGGCGGCCAGACCGATATCGAAAACAGGGAAATAGAGATCGCCACAGACCACCTATTGGGCATGCTGGCCAGAAATGAAGTAAAGTTGATAAAATATGCCTGCTACCTGTCGTTTAAACATGAGGAATTGCAAACGCTCGAGGAAATAGCCCCGGACTTCGAAGGTGCGCTGCAGGAATGCGTTCCTTTCTCCGGAATGTTCGAGCAGAAGGCGCTCTGGCTGTCTACCCTGCCTTTCTGCAGGAACATGGCCGGCCACTCATACCTGACTTTGACCGGCGACGGCGGCGCCGTGTCAGGAGGGCTCTCAAACCTGTACCCGTTTTACAATTTCAGCGTGGACAATGAAGAAGGCGGCGCGCTCATAGGAACGACCTTGAACCATCAGCCGGTATTATACAACCCATGGTCTAAGAAGCTTATAAACGGCAATCACGTGATCATAGGGCAGCCTGGGTCCGGGAAATCGTTCTATGTGAACCTGATTTTAAACCGGCTATCGCCATGGATGCCAGAGGTAATAATAATCGATAAATCAAAGTCCTATGAAATAACATGCGCTGTAAACAGCGGCCAGTACATTAAAATTGGTCTTGGCGGCGAAAACTCTTATAACGTCTTTGACTGCATGGACTATGACGATTCACTTGGTGAGGATAATGACATTAACATCAAGGGCGAGCCCACTGCCGGGAAGATTGCTTTCATCTCGGGCATGTTTGACATAATTTTGGCCGAGGAAGGAGAACGCAGGCTCAATAAGCTCGATTCCTCGCTTATTGAGGAGATCATAAAGCAGACATATAAAAGCCATTTAAAGGTGGACGAGAAGGGCGCGGTCGACAGGGGAAGTGTGCCTACGCTGGGATCCTCGATATCGGCCATTGAGAGTATGATTAAAAACAAAAAATTCGTTGAATGGAAGCTCGATCTCGCGCGTATCAGCCAGAAACTAAGCCCGTTCATAGGGGAAGGAACATATTCAACCCTACTCGACAGGCCTTCTAACATCACCTTAAAGAGCCATTTCATCGTTTTTGACATCAGCAACCTGCCTGACAGGGACGATATCCAGTCTCTAGCCGTTTATATCATTTCAAGTTTTTCAATGCAGAGGTTCAAGATAAATAAAAAACTCGTTAAAAAGCAGATTCTCTGCATCGATGAGGCCTGGTATCTCGCGCGATTCACCGGCGGCCGCAATTTTCTGCTTGAACTGGCCAAGAGGAGCCGGCACCTGGGATTAATGGCCTTGACGGCCACACAGCAGATAGGCGACTTCCTGGGTCAGCCGGAGGCGGCCCAAATACTTAAGAGCGCGGCCACAATGACGCTTTTTAAGCAGTCTCCGACTGATCTTGAAAATTTAAAGAACTTCCTAAACTTAAACTCAACCGAGGCCGCGGTCATAGCCGGGCTTTCCCAGGAGAGAGGAAAGTATTCACAGGCGTTTTACATATCCGGAGATGTCAAAAACACGATCTGCATCAGGCCTGACCCGGTGAGCCGGTGGATTGCCACGTCTGAGCCTACACACGACGTGCCGGCAAGGAATAATGAGCTGAAAAAGACCAACAACAATTACTGGCAGGCGATATTAAACCTCGCAGAAAAAGGAGCTTAAACTATGGACGAGAACATTCATCATAACCCGTTTAAGAAAGATGACACTTCAAGCAACAGCTTGGGCGACAGTAGCCGGAAACGGGGCAGCTTGGTTCCAGTGTCCGTTGTGGTTGCCCTGTTGGTTATTTCGCTTACAATCATATCCGGGTTGTCCTATATGCTGTTTATTTCGTCAAAAAAAGATGACAGCTCATTCAGGCATACCCCTGCAGTGACAGAGCTTAAAAGCAAGTCGATTGATTTCTGTAATTACTTTTTTAACCTGTCATATACGACCTTTAAAGACGCACGGACAAAAGCAGAGGATTATATGACCTCTAATTTTTTAACTGAGTATAAGGAACTGTTCTATAACAGCAGATTCAGTGACCGTATTTTGAATGAGGGCGTTCTTACCACAAATTATGTCTATAACCAGCTCGTGGAAGGGGTTTATAAGGGCAAACCGGCCGTAAAGGTCATTGGATTGATCAAATACTCGAGCACCAAGACCAATGTGTCAGACGAAATGCCTATTACCGCGGTACT
>CAZSIW010000368.1:0-1715 GCA_964606755.1 uncultured Elusimicrobiales bacterium
CGTGTACGGGAAGAAGGGCGAAAGAAAATTTGTTGGGTTGCCCGAAGAAGAGTACGCCAAAAAGTCAAAAGAAGACGAAGGCCATAAAAACGAAATGCATGATCCCGGTTTTGACCCTGACGCAAGGATACAGATAGACAAGAACAATTGATATATATTCGCTACGCTCATGAAATTAGGAAATTAACTCACTGCGTTCGCGAAATTAACGGCTTTTTATTTCACGAGCGGAGCGAGTAAGTTTCTAGTTTCGCGAGCATAAGGGAGCAAGTTTCGATCTATTTATGATGATCTTCTGGCGGTTGATATTAGCGCACCTGTTAACTGATTTTACGCTACAGACAAATTTCATCGCTTCCTGGAAAAGGAAGAATGTTTGGGGATGTCTCGCTCATTCCCTTATATTCTTGGTCTGCAGCTACATACTTTGCTACGGGTATCTGACTGACATTTGGGTCAGCATAAGAGGGATCGTCATCATCCAGGGCTGGGTGGCGATAATCCTTATAACGATAGCGCATTTTCTTGAAGACGAATGGCGCGTCTGGACCATACAGAAGTTCGACTCGCCCGACTCGGTTCTTTTTTTTCTCTGGGATCAATTTATTCATATTCTGTTAATATTCGTTTTCGCCCCGCTGAACGTGCCCTTTTATCCCGAGAAGTGGGTGCTTCTTTTCATTTTGTTCGTGTTAGCAACGCATTTTACGACTATCTTTGTGTACTATATGGAAAAATATATTTACGGGCAGTCGGAAATGCCGGCGTTCAGAAAATATTTTTCAATGTTCGTTAGGACGCTGGTCTGTTGTCTTTTTCTTTTGCCGGGCAGATCGGGAATGGCCGTTATCGCGGTGCTGGTAGCGGGAGAACTGATGTTTTGGATCCTCCAAAAGAAAAGAGCTGCGCTGATAAATTCGCTGCTGGGTAATTTAATGGCGGTTATTTTTGGTATAATAGCGCGACTGGTATATTATCACGCGCCCATAAATAAAATATTCTCATGAGAAATATCGCTTGCATAGTTATCGCATTAACGGTCTGCTTTTGTGCTTCGTCATTTGCTCAGGACGTAAAAAATGTCGTCATTATAGCCGATTGGGATAGCGGGATCCCCGAGCCCGTGATCAAGACGCTTGAAGCGGACAAGAGGCTGAAGATCGTTGTCCCGTGGAAACAATCGTTTTCCGTAAGCGCACCCGTCAAGGCTCTTATCGATGACGGCCGCATAGAACCGGCCCTGACCCTTGCCTCTGACCCGGCTATTTCCTACATATATGAAGTCTCCGTCTCTTCGCCTCCCGTGGCTATTTTTTCTTCGCCTGACGATGTCGAGGACATGATCGCAAGGAACCAGGAAGGCTTCAGGCTTCAATTCCCCGAAACCAGGAGAGAAGGTCTCTATCTTGAAACAGGCGAATTTTCGGAAAAGCTTTTACCACTTTTTAGGAATATGGGGATCTATTGGGCTAATCTTGAGAATCCGCAGATACCAAGCGGTGTGTATAACAAGGAAGGGTTCTTTGTGGTGGTTCCGGCGACGACGACCTTCCAGTCCCCGAAATCATGCGTCGACTGGATACTCTCGCAGGATGGCCACAATATCGCCCTTGTTTTTAAGGGCGGCACCGCGACTGCGCTGACACCGCTTTTCTTGAGTGGTTTCGGAGAGTTTCTCGGTGACAGCATAAGGCTTGAGACGGGTTACGGCCTCT
>CAZSIW010000368.1:1725-2406 GCA_964606755.1 uncultured Elusimicrobiales bacterium
TTCCTGTGCCGGCGGCGAAACAGGAGCTTCAAGACGCCAAGCTTGCCGGTGTTAAGCCGTTCATCTGGCAGGCTCTGGATGCCGCGAGGAAAGAGATAGAGAACTATAAGAATTCCGGCACGGCTGACCTGAAAACACTTGGCCTGGCGAAAGAACGCATATACCGCCTTTATAATTTCAGCTTCCTGAAAAAACTTGAAGATAATACGCCCGAAAATGAAAAAATAATTTTTGAAGAACTGGACGGGATATACAGCCTGCTCGGAAGGCAGCCTCCCGTGATAGACAGGAACGCCGTCCCGGGAATCCCTGCTGCCCAGGCGGCGGAGTTTTCGGTTTCTGTCACGTCCCGCAGTCTTACCGTTGAGAATTCGTGGAACGGATCGCCGCTCAGCATAGGAAATTTTTCCGTGCGCACCGGCGATGAAGCCTCCGTGTTCAGCGTGTCCGTCTCAACCTCTTCGACGTCATGCAAAATCGATATATATATGGATATGAACCACAAGCCGATGGCGGGTGTTACGGCGCTGCTTGAAGGCGCGGACGGGTATATGGAGCCGAACGACGCGTGGGAATTCGCTCTGAGGGTTGAGAACGGCTCTGCTTATCTCTACAGGCCGGGCGGGGTCAATCCGAGGATGGTGAGAAAATTTGCGGTCGAAAAGAACGGCTCTGTTATCA
>CAZSIW010000369.1:0-2374 GCA_964606755.1 uncultured Elusimicrobiales bacterium
AGATGGTCCTCTTCGTTAACCATGACGCTTATCCTGCCGTCAGGGCTCACGATGACGCCTCTGGGCCAGTCGCCTGACGCGTGATTGTAGGAGATCAGGTGTCGCTCGATCAAAAGCTGCCTATCAACGGGCGATATCTCGGAAAGATAAAAATCTTCAGGCCTGCTGATTATGTTCCCTTTCCTGAAGAGATCTCTTGTGTTTTCCCATATTTCTTCGAGCACGGAACTGTTCGCGCGCCATGTGAATATCCTATTGGTGAGGTTCCTCGCGAGTCTAACTCTCGAAGATATCACCACATCGCTCTTCGGGCCTTTCCCGAGCGGTTCCTGCATATGCCTTTCAAGGAAGTCCTTGAGTTTCATCATCATTGTCTGTTGATGTCCTTTATCCTGTCCCTGAGTTCTGCGGCTTTTTCGTAATCTTCTTTTTCAAGAGCGGCCTTAAGCTCTTTTTTCAGATCGCTAACGGTTTTGTCAGAGGACTCAGAAACGATGGTCTTAGGCGATCTGCCCTTGTGAGTGCAGCTGCCATGAATTCGTTTTAACAAAGGGGTAAGCTGTAATGCAAACGTGTCATAGCATTTAGGACAACCAAGTCTGGCCGTCTCTTTGAATTTTGTATAGCTCAGCCCGCAGTTCGGGCACGTTACAGTCTTCAGGCTCTTGTGCCCTGGTATTTCCCAGTCGCTAAGATTTGCGAGAAGATCGACAAGGGAAAAATTCTGTTTGGTTGCGTTAAAATTGAACCCCTTGGAACTGGCGCAATCCTCACAAAGGTGCAGGAACATTGATTTTCCGTTAACAAAACCTTCAAGATGGATAGTAGCCTGGTTCTTGTTGCACACATTACAGAGCATTACTATTTTCCTATGTTTGTCCCAGTAGTCTGCGTAAGCTTCCTGAAATGTTTTATCAGTTCTAGCGTGTGTTTTCCGGGCCTTCCGTTACCTATCGGTCTAGAATCCACCCTTACCACGGGTATTGCCTCCGCCGCCGTGCCTGTCAGGAAACACTCGTCGGCTGTGTATATGTGATAGGAGGTAAAAAGTTCTTCAGAGACCACAAGCTTTGTCTTTTTAGCCGCAAGGTCCATGACAGCCTGCCTAGTTATCCCATCAAGCGCGCCCGCAAATGTTGGCGGGGTTATCAGTTTGTTGCCTTTTATTATGAATATGTTGTCCCCAGTGCATTCGGCCACGTAGCCGGAGGAGTTGAGCATTATGGCTTCCGGTACCCCGGACCTTATGGCCTCTATCTTCGCAAGTATGTTGTTAAGATAGTTAAGGGATTTTATGCACGCGTTAAGAGCGTCCGGCATCATTCTTCTCGTTGACACGGTCACGACCTCGAGCCCTTTTGTATAAAAATTCTCGGGGTAAAGATTTATCTTGTCCGCTATTATGAAAAAAGTCGCCTTCGGGCATTTTCTCGGGTCCAGACCCAGATCGCCATAGCCTCTCGTCACGACCAGCCTTATATAAGCGTCCTTAAGTCCGTTCACCCTGAGGGTTTCAAGGACGCGCTTTTTCATTTCATCTTTATCGACGGGTATCTCGAGCATTATAGCGCGGGCGGAATCATATAGCCTTTCAAGATGTTCATCAAGCATGAAGACGCGCTTGTTGTAGGCCCTTATTCCCTCAAACACTCCGTCTCCGTACAACAGGCCGTGGTCATAGACGGATATTTTCGCATCCTCTCTATTGACGAATTTCCCATCCAGATAGATCTTCATGTCCTCTCCCAATGTAAGTAATTTATACGAGCAAGCCGTCTCTTATGCTTATTGTCCTGTCTGTCTTCCTGGCAAGGTCTGGGTTATGTGTAACGATGATCGCGGTTATCTTCCTTTTCTTTGCTTCTTCGAATATTAGCTTCTCGACTTTTTCCCCTGTTTCCCTGTCAAGGTTTCCGGTCGGTTCATCGCACAGCAGGCACTCCGGTTCATTTATGAGCGACCTTACAAGCGCCACTCTCTGCTGCTCGCCGCCTGAGAGCTCATTAGGCATGTGTGTCAAACGGTCTGAAAGCCCCATTGTTTCCAGCATGCCCAGCGCGGAAACGCGCGCCTCGTTCCGCTTGTCCCACGCCGGCAAAAGAACGTTCTCAAGAACATTGAATTCAGGCAAAAGATAATGCATCTGGAACAGGAATCCGATCTTACTGCTTCTCATACCGGATCTGACTGATTCCCTTTCCAGCGAGTAGTCTTTTTCGTCCAACAGCAATTTCCCTTCTGTGGGTGAATCCATAAGGCCTATGATGTGTAAAAGCGTGCTCTTTCCTGCGCCGGACGGGCCCACGACCGAGACGATTTCTCCGCTATTGATCTCAAGGTCCAGCCCTTTAAGGACATTTGTCTGGACACCCTT
>CAZSIW010000370.1:0-2371 GCA_964606755.1 uncultured Elusimicrobiales bacterium
TTGCTAAATAAAATATAAATTTATATCTTCCGTTTCCGTAAGCCCAGCAGTTCTCGAATAAGCAATAAGAACACGAATTCCCGCCATCGAAATTTACCTCATTTCCGTCGCCGCTATCGTACGCCCCGCACCTCAAAAACTTAACATGGGTAAGATAGTTAAAACTCACATTAGTGTCTGGGTTATGGCACCAGACCAGACCCTCAAACTGCCAATAGGCATCAGCCACGGAGCCTGCATCATAGTTAAATAAATCGACCGTTGCTTGACCGTCAAAAACAGCCATCCCGTCATGTTCCGCTTTAATGATCGTGTATGCTCCGGCGCTTCCATAAGGAGGGAAAGTACCGATCCTCGTTATGGCATTAGCGGTCCCTGTATAAGTTCCATCTTTAACTATAAGAGTGTCCCCTCCCTGCATCGTTGACATGGCCTTTATAAGGGTTTGCCATGGAGTTGTGTTTGAACCATCTCCCGTACCGTCACTTCCGGAAGGCGAAATATAATATGTGGTTGCCAACATACCGGGCACGCTAATTGACATAACAGCTAAAACCAGTGCCGCTCTTACTAATATTCTGACGTATGGAAAATCGATATAAATATGCTTTGATTTCATTTCGCAAAAAGTATACAAAGATTATCATCTCCGGTCCATGATGTTTATCTTTAAAATACTGACGGAAAACAACACAAGGCGAAAGCAAATGACTGGAACAGACAGGAAGTTATTGCTGAAATTTCTTTCCGGACTCAAGTGACTTGATAATATTGTACATGCCCCGGGCTGTTGCATAATGCAGCCTATAATTTATGATGTCATTATATTTACTCTCCAGGTAATAGTACATCGCATCCGCGTATTTACCAAGAAGAATTTCCTTGTGTTTTTCCTGGCATCCATGAGTATGTACCTTGACGAAAACCCAGTTTGGCGCACCCTTTACATGTATATGCTGCTGTATCCACAGATCTATCCTTTGTTCGGTTGGAGGGTTTTCTACTGTTATCTCTCCGTTTTCTATCCGTGGGAAAATGCCGTATTTTCGATTTCTCCAGTTTAGAGTGAGAGGCCCCTGGATGATCATCAAGTCTCCTGCAGATTCTTTGCCTACTTCCACATCAATGCCAGTGTCGTGCGATTTTGGTCTTAGAAGGTCTCCAGTAGCGTAGTAAATGCTGTTGATTTTTTTTGTCTGAGTCTCACTGGGGGCGGAAGGCAACGTAAAATCAGCGTAACAACCCGTCTGCCCCAAAACCTGCAGTTCGTTATTTACACCGCAACTTTTTCCATTTTTTCCCGAGTTATCCAGCGCCCAGTCTCCATGTATAAAACCGTAAGTGACCTCTCCGTCCCTGTTAAGGTTAAGCAATCCATGACAGCGAAGCGTGCTTTTAAAACTTTCGATCTTGTCTCTTAGCCCCAGTGCTGTGTCATTCTCGTGATGCAGGTGAATCTCTACTTCGCCGTAGCCATTTCTAACCAACTGCGCTAATTTATCAAGGTGCTCTTTTTTATATTCTTCTATGGGATAGAAAAATGTATGCTGCGGATGCTTTCCCAGCCAATCGTAGTGCTTATTGGCCATTTTAGGGTAATCATGCAGCCAGGTATCCACTCTTCTGACTTCATCTTCATAACTTGCGCCGTTCCATGCCGGCTCAAAATGATCAACGCAAGCGAAGACTATATGTACAGGCTCATCCACGTGATGTCGTATCTTTCCCTGATTTTGTTGCCTGATGTAGCTTAAAAACCAGATGTGAATGTTTTTGCTGGTCAAAAAATAACCGCTGATAACAAGCAGCAGCAAAGCTAATAGTATTAAAAATAGTAACATATCATTTATCCCATGTGACCTTTTGGGTCTTATAAATATAGGCGAAAAGCCCTTTTACCGCGTCAATATTCATCTGGCAAAACACGTATGGTGTATTTAACAGTTTAATTTTAGCGTTCACAGATTTGTACCCGGCAAACGCGGATAGATAAAATAATATTTGTAATATCCCTGCAATTTTGTAAAAGGGTCTTTCCAGAAGAAAAACGTTTGAGATTGCGAGAACTAACAAAAAATATGGCACCAATACTCTTAAAACCTTGTGCGAAATAAGCGGGATGGCGATTTTGTATTTGAACGGGTTGAGCAACGGGCTCAACCTTACGAAAAGCTGCCAGTTACCTGCAAGAGTGCGTATCTTCCGCCTTGATTCATCGCGGAGAGTACGGGAAACAGAGTCATACGCTTTAGCCCGAGGCTCAAAAATAGCTCTGTAGTCCTGTCTCACTATGTTTAGAGGTATCGACACATCGTCCAAAAGTATATCTTCGCCCGCTGAAATGTACAGTTTTTTCCTTATGGCGTATATG
>CAZSIW010000371.1:0-2363 GCA_964606755.1 uncultured Elusimicrobiales bacterium
GGACGAGGTGATGCGGACAACCGAGGCGGATTATCGCCGGGTGAAGCTTCAGGAACGATCCATCCGACTCGTCTGCTTCAGCGACAAGGAACTCGCCCTTCCCCAGCTTCGCGCCGCTGCTCAGGTTCTTGAGCCTGCCTCCTATTACTATGGTCGGATCGAGCCCGCCCTTCTCGAGCACGAGCGAGGCAAGAGAAGTAGTTGTGGTTTTACCGTGCGTGCCGGCAATAGCCACGGTGTATTTCAGGCGCGCGATCTCGGCCAGCATCTCTATGCGCGGTATGACCGGTATCTTTTTTTTCTCGGCCTCGACGACTTCGGGGTTGTCCTTCTTGACCGCGGTCGAGGTGACCACGACATCCGCGCCCTTAATATTTTCTTTCCTGTGCCCGATAAAAACCTTCGCGCCGCTCTTTTTCAGATACTCAGTGACGTCGGTCTTAGCCATGTCGGAGCCGCTGACCTGATATTTGAGGTTAATCAAAACCTCGGCTATGCCCGACATTCCCGAACCGCCGATACCCACAAAATGAATGTGCTGTATTTTTTTGAACATGTTTTCTCCAGACAAGCTATCAGCTTTCAGTCTTCAGTCGTCAGCCAAAACATAATCTTTTTATCTTTGCCGTTACTGACGACTGCAAGCTGACGACTGACGACTATTTTTTATATTCCGCTTTCACCGTCGTATCTATCCCGCCGCGGGTCTTGAACTTCAGCTCAACGGTCATCGATCTCGGTTTGATTTTATTTGAGAGGTCCGCGAGGATCCTGTTGACCACGCTCTCGTGCACCATGCCGACCATACGGTAGGTGTGCAGGTAAAACTTGAGCGACTTCAGTTCGACGACTACCCTGTTCGGCACATAATTTATTTTAAGATGCGCGAAATCAGGAAGCCCCGACCAGGGGCACAGGCATGTGAACTCGTCGGTCTCAATGTTCACCTCGATCTTTTTCCCCGCGTATTCGTAAGGCATAGCCTCAAGAAACGACGGGTCTATCCTGTCAAAAACCGGTTTCAATCTTTCGGGTTTTTCTTTCGTTTCTTTTTTGATCATATCAATGTACCCCGGACGCTATCAGGATAAAAATGCCTTTTCTGACCATCATCACCGCTATCGCTGCCAGGAGCAGGCTCGCCAGTTTCGACACCGTTTTGGAGCCAGCCTTGCCGAGGAATTTTGTTATCGAAGACGCCGACAGGAACATGGCGCCCGCCAGTAGCACGTTTATGACTGTAGAAAGGACCGTGGGCAGGGCTCCGTACTCGTTTACCAGGAGGATCGTAGTTGTCAGGACCGCCGGGCCCACTATCAGGGGCACGCCCAGCGGCACCGCGCCCAGGCTCTCGGGGTCGACCATCAGCTGTTTTTTTTCGATAGCGAGCATGTCGTTTATGGATATAACGAAAAGAAGCAGTCCGCCCGCGACCATGAAATCCGCCACCGTAATGTTTAGAAGAGAAAGGAGGATCTTCCCTATCGCGAGAAAAGTAACCGCCACTATCATCGCCGTGAGGGTCGACTGAAGAATTATTTTTTTCTTTTTCTCGTGGTCCAGATCCTCGGTAAGGTTCAGGAACATCGGCAACACGCCGATGGCGTCCACCGCGACGAACAAAGGAACAAAACAAAGCCAGAAATTATTCATAATTACCTCTACTTTGACCCGACGTCCCTGTCGGGATCCAGAAACGCCTTCAGGCCCGCCATGTATTTGTTTTCAGAAAGCGAGTAACCGAGATTGTGAGGGCCGGCAATCTCAAGAAAATCTTTCGGCTGGTTCGCCGCCTCGTAAAGCCTCAGCCCGTGGCTGAACGGTACGAGCTCGTCGTTCTTCGAGTGTATGACGAGAACCGGGCAGTTGACCGACTTCAGGTATTTCTCCGTGTCGTACTTGAATTTGCAGATGAGGCCGATCGGGATGTACGGATAGGTCTGCGAGCCGAGCTTCCGCATCGAAGCGAACGACGACTCTATTATCAGAGCGCCCGGTTTGTTGTGGGCGGCCAGCCACGCGGCGATTGATCCACCAAGAGAACGGCCGACCAGGACAATGTCATCGGGTTTGTATTTCTTCTCGCCGGTCATGTAATCCCACGCGGCCTGAGCGTCGAGGTACGTTCCCTCTTCTCCCGGCACACCCTGGCTTTTGCCAAAACCCCTGTAATCGAACGTCAGCACGCTGAAACCGAGATCGTGATATGTCTTTGCGGCGCTTATGCTGGAGGCGATGTTGCCGGCGTTCCCGTGAAAGAATATTACGGCCCTTTCGGAATTCTCACGTTTGATAAACCAGCCGGCAAGTGTTACGCCGTCTTTGGCCGTAATGTTTACGTCTTCGTACTTAAGCTTCGCGGC
>CAZSIW010000372.1:0-2359 GCA_964606755.1 uncultured Elusimicrobiales bacterium
TATTTCTCATCTTTCTCTCCATTCGGCTCTGATATAAATTATACAAATATCACTGCGAATCCGCAACACGAAAGGCCGTATATCGTATATCGCAGGTCTTATGTCGTTGAAAGTCTATGACGTTCGTCGTTTCGATATGCGACATGCTACATACGTACGATATACGAACTTACAGCGACAGACTGTTTATCGCTTCCTGCACCAGCTCGGCGTTGATGCTCTTCGCGTCTTTACCGAAGCCCGTCAAAAGGGTAGAGTCGCAAAGCTGGTTTATCCTTCTGGGTATCCCGCCCGAGCGCTCATGAATTATCTCAATGGCATCCTGCGTAAAAATATCCAGCCGGCCGCCCGCGGTCTCGAGCCTGTGTCTTATGTAGTTGCCGGTCTCGTTCATGTCAAGTGCCTGAAGGAAGAAACGCATCGCTATTCTCTGGTTGAGCTGTTTGTTGGCTTCTATTTTTTCCTTGAGCTCCGGCTGGCCGAGGATTAGAAGTGTCAGGAGGAACCTGTCTTCCTGCTGATAGTTCAACAGCAGTCTTATTTCCTCAAAAATATTCTTGTCCTCGATAACGTGCGCCTCATCGATAACGACGACTGTTTTTTTGCCGTCGCTGATGTTGTTCTTGAGTATGTTTTCAAGTGATATCAGTATGTCCGTTTTCTGGACCGGCGGGTTGGACGCCCCAAGATGGTAGGCTATCATCCTCAAGAGCTGTATATCGTCCAGCCTCGGGTTAGTTATGATCGCGACTTTGTATATAGATTTCTCGAGCTCCTTCATCAGAGTCCTTGAGAGCAGCGTTTTGCCACAGCCGTACACACCCGTCAAAAGCCCAGCGCCTTTCCCCTCTTTAACAACATAAAGCATCCTGTTCAGACCTTCCTCGTGCTGGGGAGAGTTATAAAGAAAACGCGTGTCGGGAGTGTTCTCGAACGGTTTCTCTTTCAAATGCCAATATTTTTCATACATTCTAATTTCCTTCCATTAAGATGCCATAACTTTCTTTACCGCAATTGAAAAGCAGATCGATTATAGACATATATGGTTTAAATTCGCCGTGGAGCTGGTCATAGACGGGATGTTCGTAGTGCTGGTAGACCAGCTTGATGCCGTTTTTTTCGAAAAGCGATTCGTCCATGTATGCCTTACCGCCGGAGCCGGAATAATAAGTGTCCGCGGCGCATTTCTTCGCCAGGTCTATTATCCTTTCGGTCGACTGGGTGGACACCTTGTACTCTGAGGACATGGCGTGCGGGGTTTGAATTTCAAGATATTTCAAAACGTATTTGATTATTTCCATGGAGACGTCCATCAGGGACAGCCACTCTTTTTGATAGAGTTCCCTGAAAAACGCGGCGTGCTCTTCGAAATAAGGCGCCTTGCGGTAGTTTATTTCTATGGATTTCCAGTGCGACTGCGCCCAGCGCTCTGTGGGGTCTATCTTGACATCCATTATGTTCTGGTCGTAGGCTCCCTTGGTGAGTACAGGCACGGTAAGCCACAGAGGTCCGTTAGGGGTCTTTATCTGGTTGCGGTTCTGGAACTCTCTTTTTTTGTATTGTACGTCATCGAGGAATAAAAAAAATTCGGATTTGGCTATTTTGTGAAAATAGCCCAGCCAAGGCAGATACTGCGGTTGATGTACGGCAAAAATCATATATGAATTATATCATATTTTAAATAAAAGTCAAATTTTAACCGGTAATTGACCGCTTCACTCTTTAACACCCGCTCCTTACATCAATCCTCCTCCGCTTCGCGGCCCAGTGACTCACCCGCAGGAGGAGAGGAATCGATTGTAAACTTAATGTGTTTTTCAAACTCCATCATGAACCGTTCTTTCGAAAAATACAGGCTCCTTTTGTACGCGTTATCACAGGCCTGTTTCAATAGATCGGGCGACTGCTGGAGATAAACGGTATTGCTAAAGAGTTCATCAATAGTGGGGGCCATAACTCCGGCGGCGGAATCCGCTATTATCTCATTGCGTATCCCGCCCGCTATCACAACTGGAACACACTGCGCGTTCATCGCCTCGATGATCGAAACTCCCGTGCCCCTGAGGCCACTTAGAGCCGGTCCCTGCGAGCGCCCCGGGTTTCCCACGTTCCAGTAAATTTTTGAGAGGGCATACATTTTCAAAAGCGCGTCATTGTTCAGGTTAACGTAGAGATAGATGGGATATTTCCCGAACATCTCTTTTATTTTTTTTATTTTAGATATCACCTTGTCTTCGGGATTAAGGACTGTGCGGACCACCATGTGCAGGCTCCAGCCCTGCAGGGACTGGACACCGCCGGCCATGGCTGAATCGTACATTTTCTTAAACAGCTCTACGGTGGCTATAATCTCAACTAA
>CAZSIW010000373.1:0-2357 GCA_964606755.1 uncultured Elusimicrobiales bacterium
GGCGGGCTGTGCATATTCGCCGAACCAGCGGGAGTTGTTCCAGAAAAAGAGTTTGAGGAAAGCGTTGAGCTTGCCCGCGGGTGCGGTTTCACGGTCAAAGAAAACCTGACAGGTTTCGGCTCAACCCGCGGCAGAATACTAGTGCGGTGAGTCACACATTAAAGAGATAACACAAATGTCAAAAATACAACTATATTTGGACGACATAGTAAGAAAAAACATCGCGGTGGAACCAGAACTTGACCGTCTTATAAAAGCAGCCATCGAAGACAGGATACAGATGATAGAAATAATCCAGGATGTAAGAAGCGCGCACCTGAAAAAACCAGTCGTGCGCTACCTGGAATCCCCGAAGATCAGAAACCTTTATTTCAGGCTAAAAAAAGACCAGGGAACTCTCGGCAGGATGTATATACACTTCAAACACGTCAACACCAAATCGTTCCATCATTAACCGCGCAAAGATCAGGAGTTTTGGAATATGCCGCTTCATTTCGTTCTGGACGGATACAACATCATCAAATCTGACGGGACCAAGGCTTTCGACTCCATGACCCTCCAGGCCCAGCGTGAGCGTCTTGTCGGCCTTATTAACAAGAACAGCCCGCAGGGGAGCAGGCACAACAAAGTGACGGTCGTTTTTGATGGGACCTATGAGAATTCATTTATGGGTAACAGGTCTGTGTCCGGCGCGGTAGAAATAATTTTCAGTTCCGGTGAGACCGCAGACAGAAAAATTGAGGAGCTGGTCTCGGAAAGCTCCAGCCCCGCCGAGATTATCGTGGTGACAGATGACCGCGGCATATGGCGCCTGCTAGGAAGATCCGGCGCGAAGATCATGGGGACAAAAGAATTTTTAAAGCGCCTGTTCGTCAAGCCTGCGAAAACCGCCAATCCTGCCGAAATCGAAGATGGCCCCGAAGACCCCTGCGAGATAAACGAAGAACTTGCAAAAAAATGGCTGAAATAACCTCCCGCTGACCTTTATCCATATCCTTATTGACCCGCAAACGGTATATTGTTAATATCCTTCCTAGTGCAGTGAAGGTTGCAGTACATATTCCAAAAGGAAGGTATCTGCCATGAAAACAACAAACGTTGTGGTTTTACTGCTGGTGGGGTTTTTTATTGGCATGTTCGTTGAGAAACAAATGATCAGCTCCAGGCTCGAGGCCAACAAAAGGCTCGTGCTCGATTTCTATGACAGATCGTTCAATCAGAAGGACCTTACCGCGGCGGACATGTACCTCGATGAAAACTACATACAGCACAATCCCACGGTCGCGACGAGCAGGAAGGGGTTCGTGGAAGGGATCGGAGCGCTGTTAAAACAATACCCCAACATTAAGATGACCCCGAAACACGTTTTTGCCGAAGACGGCTATGTGATCACGCATGTCTGGATGCAGATGAACTCGGCTGACCCTAAAGACAAGGGACTGGCGGTAGTCGACCTGTTCCGCGTCAAAAACGGCAAAGTTGCCGAACACTGGGACGTTATCCAGCCCGTTCCCGCAAAAGCGGCCAACGACAACGGGATGTTTTAAAACTCACGCGGCGAACTGGGGCTGTTTGACGAAAGTCCCCTTCTCGTATTCTTCGAAAGCTGTCCTCAACTCTTCGTTGGTGTTCATGACAATAGGTCCGTACCACGCGACAGGCTCACCTATGGGTTTTCCTGATATCAAAAGGAACCTCACCGGCAAACCCCTGGTCGAGACCCTGACCCCATCGCCGTCGCCGTACAACGCAAGGCTTTCGGGTTTCAGGGCGCACTCTCTCCTGATATCGAAATAATTCAGGCCCTCGACATCGTGTTCAAACGGATTCTGGCATTCGTCAAAATATCCCTCTCCGTGAACCACGTACGCAAACGCCGTGTAGCCTCTTTTTATTTCGCGGCTGAACTCGGAGTGGACCGGCAGAGTGACATCCAGATATTCTGGGTTCGTTATAATGTCCCTGACCGGGCCGCGGACGCCGTTGACCATGCCGCTGATTATTTTTACCTTCGCGCCGCTTCTAAGAACCGTTTCGGGTATGTCCTCTTTTGATATCCCCCTGTATCTCGGGTCCATCATTTTGTGCGAGGCCGGCAGGTTGGCCCACAGTTGGAACCCCCAAAGCATGCCGTGTTTGTTCCCCTTTGGCATTTCCTGGTGGATTATGCCGCTTCCCGCGGTCATCCACTGGACGTCTCCAGGAAAAATTATGCCGCTGTTCTTCATGCTGTCGCCGTGCTCCACGGTGCCGTCAAGAATATAGGTTATAGTCTCTATTCCACGGTGCGGGTGCCATGGGAAACCTCTTATATAGTCACCCGGCTCATCCGAATGAAAATCGTCCAACAGAAGGAA
>CAZSIW010000374.1:0-2329 GCA_964606755.1 uncultured Elusimicrobiales bacterium
CTTAATGAAGTTGATTCATTATCTAATTTATTTTGTTTTAATGATACCTTTTTTTCTCAAAGATTCCTTCGTAACCTCTGCCCCAGCATCAAAATATTTTGCCAGAGTATCTAGGTTGACTATGGAATACTCTATTTTGTTGACGCTGGTAAAACCTCTTTTAGGGATGCGGCGGAGAAGGGGCATCTGACCGCCCTCGAACCCAAGCATGTAACCATCGCCTGAACGGGCTTTTTGTCCTTTCATGCCTCTGGTAGCTGTTCCACCATGCCCTGAACCCTCACCTCTTCCAACGATTTTCCTGCGGTGACGCGAACCCTTTGCTGGTTTTAAATTATGTAGACCTATCATAGATCTTTAACCTCTTTATCTCTTAGCTTAGCGACTTGCTCCTTTGTACGGAGCTTCTGTAACGCGTCTATTGTAGCATATACGACATTGAACGGGTTCGCCGACCTTAATGATTTTGTCAGTATGTCTTTTATACCCGAGGCTTCAAGAACGGCCCTGACAGGACCGCCCGCTATAACACCGGTTCCCGGCGCCGCCGGTTTTAGGAAAACTCTTCCTGCCCCAGCCGCACCGTAGACTTCATGCGGAATAGTATTGTTGACGATATTTACATGCACCATCGTCTTTCTGGCGCGAGCAGAAGCCTTTTGTATAGCGGCCTGGACCTCTTTTGCTTTGCCCAGTGCGCAACCCACGCTCCCGTTACCGTCGCCTACGACTACCAGCGCATTGAACGAAAACCTCTTTCCGCCTTTAACAACTTTCGCGACACGGTTGACCGCTACCACCGTTTCTTTCTCACCGGTACTGACACTGCCGGTTAAATTTTCAGATTGAATTTTTATATCTTCAGCCAATGAAACCTCCCAACAACTTCAGTTATTTTGCATCTCATATCTTGTGCTTGTAAAAGTCTTTTAGACGGATACAAGCCCCGAGATACCGGATACTATTTTTAGAATTCGAGCCCTGCTTTTCTGGCCGCTTCCGCAAACGCTTTTACTCTGCCATGGTACACGTGACCGCTTCTATCAAAAACAACTTTTTTTATATTCTTCTCGATAGCTTTCTTCGCTATCAACTCAGCGACGGACTGCGCCGCCTTAACTGTATCATTCGACTTAAGCTTACCCTTGAGTTCCGGGGAAAGCGTTGAGGCGGCCACCAGAGTAGTGCCATCCGTGTCGTTTATAAGCTGCGCATAGATATTTTTCTGCCCACGATATATGCTGAGCCTCGGGCTTTCTTTGGTGCCCGATATTCTTTTTCTTATTTTCGCTTTTCTTAATGCCAATCTTTCTTCTGGTTTTCTCATTTTAACCTCGTATATCGTATTTCGTATGTCTAATTTTCAGTTTCTTGCCCGCATGACCTGCTTACGCATGCACATGTGTTTTATTTCGCTCCACCGCCCGCCGCTCCGGCCGCAGCCGCCTTACCGGCTTTCCTGATGATGTGTTCACCTAAGTATTTTATACCGGTACCGCCGTAAGGTTCGGGTTCCCTGTAGGACCTTATCATCGCCGCTACCTGCCCGACAAGGGCCTTATCACACCCCGAAACAACGAGCCTAGTCTGTTTATCCACCTCTATCTTAACTCCTTCCGGTATGGGAAAAACAATAGGATGTGAAAACCCCAGCGCCATGTTAAGATTTTTTCCTTCCACAGCCGCCTTATATCCAAGGCCGATCATTTCGAGTTCCTTTTTATATCCTTTCGTAACGCCTTCAAGATTGTTTTTCACAAGACCTCTGATAAGGCCGTGGAGCATGTTCGTCTGCCTTGTCTTGTCCAACATAACCGCCAGTATCTGGTTATTCTCGAGCTTGATATCAATTTTGGGCGGTATCGTCAGCGAGAGCACGCCGAGCGGACCCGTTATCTTCAATACGGAACTCTTGAATTCAGCTTTTACTTTTTCGGGTATTTGCAACGCTTTATTACCTAAACGGGCCATGTTATCCTCACTTCGTTCGGAATCTCAAATTTAAAATTTGAAATTATCCTTTTTTTACCAGACGTACGCTATTATTTCACCGCCAAGTTTTTCTAAACCGGCTTTTTTGTTCGACATCAAACCTTTGCTCGTTGATATGATCGAGATGCCCATTCCGCCGGACACCTTCGGCAGCATATCGTGCGTCCTGTACTGTCTCAAACCAGGTTTTGAAACCCGCTTGATGCCCTGGATGACGGTCTTCGCATCACTTGTATATTTCAAATATATCCTTAAGATACCCTGTTTATAATCTTCAATATTTTTATAGTTCGCGATGTAGCCTTCATCTTTAAGGATCTTTGCGATCTCCAGCTTC
>CAZSIW010000375.1:0-2328 GCA_964606755.1 uncultured Elusimicrobiales bacterium
GGCCGTGAGTTTTGAGTTTAGGAAGATTTATTATTCCGTCTACTTCGGTTACTATTTTGGCGATATGTATGGAAGGAAGCAGAGGATGATTAATATTCTTTTCGACCGAGCCGGAGGTTTCGAAATTGACAAGCTGGCAGCCTTCTTCTTCGGACAACCGTTTCATCCCCGTCTCTGCCCAGACGCGCTCAACGCCTTTGACGGCTCCGCCCGGGCTGTCACCGACAATAGGCGTGGCGCCGGCCTTTTTCACAAGACGAACCATCGCTCGGACTATTTCTGGATGTGTGGTTATGGCCCTGTCGGGCGTTCTGGCTCCCAGCAGGTTTGGTTTCAATAATATCTTTTCACCGGGCTTTATAAAAGTGTCGATCCCGCCTATCAAATCGACAGCTTTATTGACGGCGTCTATCACTTTTTGTGTTTCGTACGAATCGCATTTTATGAGGCTGACTTTGGTTTTCATATTCTGTGCATTTCGCGGTCTAATTTCAAATCTCAAATTTGAGATCGCCGCCAGAGGCGGCTCTATTTTCCCCAGCTCAATCTTTCTATAAGAAAAGCGGGAAGGCGTTCCTTATACATTTTTTCCTGAGTAGTCATTATATCATATTCGATCCTGTATACGCTAAACTCTCCGGATGACGAATCGTATATCCCGCAGGATGCCCTGCTGTTATTGTCGCGCGGCTGGCCTACGGAGCCGGCGTTTACGACATATTTGTCGTCGCTTTTCAGCTTGACGGCTTCCGTTCCCCTGAAAACATACGTTGCCGCCGGGCCCAGGACAAAAGGAACATGAGTGTGCCCGACGAAGGTTACGCGGCTTGTCAGCAGAGGAAGGTTTTCATTATACTGTTGTCTTGTCAGCAGATATTCCGTAAGAGACGCCTGGGGAGAGCCGTGCACGAGGCTGAAGTCAGAGTGCTTTATGGTCTTTGGAAGTTCTGAAAGGAATATCTGGTTCTGCTGTGAGAGGCGCTGCCTGGTCCAAACAAGCGACTTTTGCGCGTATTCATTGAACCAGGTGAGGTCTTTCAGGCCGCATGCCGCCCAGTCATGGTTTCCTACGACTATCCACAAGGGAGAGAGCCGTTTTAACCTGTCAACGCATTCATTCGGGTTTGGGCCGTATCCGACCGTATCCCCGGCGGAAATATAGCCGTCCACTTTTTGGCCCCTTAAAAAGCCAAGCACAGCGTCCAACGCTTCGATATTGGAGTGAATATCAGAAAATATCCCGTAACGCATAATAAAGTGTCAGGAAACGGCAAATAAGAGCTAGGCTCACAGTCATGTGTACGTCAAACATTCTGCGAATCCTGGCCTCAGATGCCCGGCCCCTTTCTCCTTAAACACGACATTTTTACGACGTTCAAAATGAAAAACGGCAGGTTCATTATCCTGAATATCCTCCACGGCTGCTGGACGAACCTGAAAAACCATTCCAGTCCAAAAACCCTCATCCACACGGGGGCTCTCTTCAGTCTTCCGGAAACAACGTCAAAGCTTCCGCCCACACCCATTACCAGGGGCACGCCAAGCTTATCCAGGTTCTCAAATATCCATGTTTCCTGTCTCGGGACTTCGAGCCCCACCAGCAGTATATCAGGATTTTTGTCTCTTATGGAAGAGATGATACTATCCTCTTGTTCAGCGCTGAAATATCCGTGGTGGGTTCCGCATATGTTAAGCCCGTGGAATCTAGAGGCAAGGTTCTTTGCGGCCGTTTCTATGACATCCTGCTTTGATCCAAGCAAAAACAGTCTGAGGTTGTTTTGAAGGGCCATGTCGCAGAGGTCATCTATAAGGTCAATGCCCGGCATACGCCGGACATATTTCAGGCTAAGAATTGTGGAGGCGATCGATATGCCTATGGAATCCGGTATTACAAGGCAAGCCTTTGATATCGTCCGGGAAAGGGCCGGGTTTTCCAGGGAAGCGTTGAACATCAGTGAGTTGAGTGTTACAGCCTGCGAGGGTTTACGCCCGGCAATGATCTCAAGGAACCTTTTTTTTAAGGATTCCCTGTTGCCGGTATAAATGGTGAAGCTGCCAAGGGTTGTCATGCTGGCCCGTCCATTCGGTCTCTGGCCCGACAAGCTTCTAAAGATGGGTTATGCGGATGCCGCAAGCTCTTCGTCTTTGTGCAGTCTCACGGATATGATCTTGGATACGCCGAGTTCTTCCATAGTAACGCCGTAGAGAACGTTGGCCATCTCCATGGTGCGCTTGTTGTGCGTCACGACCAGGAACTGCGACTGCTTGGAGAACGATTTGACCATGTTAATGAACCGTCCAACGTTAGCTTCATCGAGCGGGGCGTCC
>CAZSIW010000376.1:0-2325 GCA_964606755.1 uncultured Elusimicrobiales bacterium
AAAAGCTCAGGGACATGTCGCCGCTCTACAGCCATTTCAAAAAAATCGGACAGAGGCAGAAGGCCGGCCCGGGAACGGATTACGAGCATGAACACGAGCACGACAAGTGTGAAATAGAAGAAGAATAAAAATTTCAACAAGGAGAGAGTTATGCCATTCTACTCAGAAAAAGTGATGGATCACTTCCAAAATCCGAGAAATGTCGGCGAGATCGAGAACGCTGACGGCAAAGGCGAGGTAGGTAACCCGGTCTGCGGAGATATGATGACGTTTTATGTCAAGATCAAAGACAACAAGCTCGAGGACGTGAAATTCAAGACCTTCGGCTGTGGCGCCGCAATAGCGGTGTCTTCGATGGTCAGCGAGATGGCCAAGGGCAAAACTATAGAGGAAGCCTTTAAGATCACCAACGCCGACGTGGCAAAGGAGCTCGGCGGCCTGCCCCCGAACAAGCTGCACTGCTCGAACCTGGGCGCTGACGCCCTGCACAAGGCCATAGAAGATTATATGGCGAAAACAAAAAAATAATCAGCCGGAGCATATCATAGGAGTTTTATGAATCAGAAACCAAAATGTAAATGCCCATATTGTGAAAATGAGCTTGAGATGGGGTGTCTCGAGCCTCCCTTCTGCAAGCCGTGCGACGTCAAGCTGGTAAAGTGTAAAAAGTGCGGCAAGATGTTTAACGCGAAAGAACCAAAATGCCCGGTGTGCAAATAGCTACAGAATAAAACAGGTGAACAGGTTACAGGTTATAGCAAAATCTGCCTGAAACCTGTCCTACAGGAGTTAATGTGGAAAAAGAAAAAATGACCATCATCCTTTTTTCAGGTGAGATGGACAAAGCGGTTGCCGCTTTTACTCTCGCCACAACCGCTGCATCAAGCGGTATGGATGTGTGCATTTTCTTTACGTTCTGGGGTCTGAACGTGCTAAAGAAAGATGTTTTTTCAATAGGCGGCAAGAAAAATATACTCCAGCGCATGTTCAACCTGATGAGCACAAAGACTCTTCCAACCACAAAGTTGAACATGTTCGGCCTGGGGCCGCTGATGATGAGAATGCTTATGAAACAGACAGGAGCCGCGTCGCTTGAAGACCTGATGAAGCTCGCCAGGCAGCTCGGCGTCAGATACATAGCCTGCACCACCAGTTGCGGCGTGCTGGGGTTGTCAAAAGAAGATCTGTCGACTGATGTCGATGAATTTGCCGGCGCGGCGACCTATCTAGGTGAGGCGAGAGAAGCCAAGATAAATCTGTTCATTTAAATTAATTTTGATGCCAGCTTTTGGAGATTAAAATGACCGCAGACAGAACGATAGATTGCACGGGGCTTTTTTGCCCGATGCCTATAGCTAACGCAAAAATAGAGATAGATACAATGAAGTCGGGAGAGGTTCTCGAGATTATTGCCGATGATCCGGGCTTTGCAAAAGATCTGCCCGTGTGGTGCAAGATAACCGGAAATGAGCTCATTGAGATAAAAAACGAGGATGGAATACTGAAAGGATACGTGAGAAAAAAATAAGTTCAAGATGCTGGGCGTGAATTTTAATATCTGGTTTTTAGTTTTTGATCTAGATCCGGAGGTTTGATGTCAATCGTAAAGCTCACAGACAATGTTTACTGGGTTGGTGTCGTTGACTGGACGGTAAAAAATTTCCACGGGCATACATACCTTACGAACCTGGGCACGACTTACAACGCCTATCTTATAATGGATGAGCAGATCACCCTTGTGGACGGCGTTTACGCTCCGTTCTCAAAAGAGCTGATAAATAACATCAGTCAGGTCGTCGACCCGTCAAAAATAAACAAAATAATCGTAAACCATATAGAGCCAGACCATTCGGGTTCTCTTCCTGAACTCCACAGGCTGTGCCCATCGGCGAAACTCTACGGCACGCAGAAAAGTAAAGACGGTTTGTACAAGAACTATTACCTCGACTGGGATTTTAACGTCGTCAAGACCGGAGATAACCTGAAGCTCGGGAAGAAGACCCTGAGGTTCATAGAAGCGCCCATGATACACTGGCCCGACAGCATGTTCACATATTTAGTGGAGGACCAGATACTCATGCCGAACGATGCTTTCGGCCAGCATTACGCTACGGGCGAACGGTTTGACGATGAGGTTGACGGCTGTCAGCTTATGGCGGAAGCAAAGAAGTATTATGCCAACATATTGTGGCCGTTGAGTTCTGTCATCGCGAGAAAAATAGATGATGTTCTGAAGCTGAACATCCCTATAAAGATGATAGCGCCCAGCCACGGCATAATATGGCGCAGGGACCCGATGAAGATAGTGAACGCTTATATAAACTG
>CAZSIW010000377.1:0-2318 GCA_964606755.1 uncultured Elusimicrobiales bacterium
TTATCGTTTTAACTTCCACTCTTGCCCACTCAGCGGCTAAAGTATCCATTTCGTCACCTTACTGGGAATTCGGGAAGGTGAATGAAGGTGATATCCTTAAAAAGGATATCACCGTAACTAACTCGGGTGCGGATGCGCTTGAGTTGAATGTCCGCGCTTCATGCGAATGTATCACCCTCAGCACTACCTCTTTTAGTTTAAAACCCAAAACTTCCGGTAAACTTATAGTAACCTTTGATACCAAGGGATCAAGCCTGAAAAAGACAGAATATCTGTTTTTTGACTCAAATGACCCTGATAACGAGAGTTTCTCGTGGATAATTGAGGGCGACGTTATCTCGAAAAATTCGGTAAATTCGTCCCCACCTATACAAAATGTATCCAAAATATTGACCGGCCCGCAGGATATCGAAGTTTATTCCACGAAGAACTGCTCTTATTGCCTGGAGCTGAAAAATATTTTGCTTCCCAGGCTACTTTCTGAATCCGGGAAAAAGGCAAACATTGTATTTTATCCCCTAGAGATACCTGCTAACTACAAACGTTTTGTTTTTATTGAAGGCAAGTTAAATGAGAAATACAACGAACTGCCTGCTGTTTTAATAAACGGCAAGATACTGGGCGGCAGGAAGACTATTGAGAAGGATCTAAAATACGAGATCTCGAAAGTTAATGGAAATCCGACAGCCGATAAAATATCTTTTGACGAAAGCATGGCAAACGATGAAATTGCGGACAAGATCAGCGCTTTAAAGATAATTCCTATCTTTGCCGCGGCCTTTCTGGACGGTATAAATCCCTGCGCATTTGCAGGCATTGTTTTTCTCGTGGCGTACCTTGGTATGATCCAAAAAAAGAAGATGATGGAGATAGTTGTCACTGGCATTCTATATATTTTTGCGGTATTTATCGTATATTTCTTTATTGGTATGGGCTTGATAAACATCCTTGATTTCTTTATGAAGTTCAGGGGGTTCACAAAGATCGTTTATATGTCTGCAGGTATTTTGACTTTTGTCCTGGCTGTTTTGAGCTTCTATGACTATTACAAGCTTTCATGCTCAACAAATTCTTCTTCGAGTGATGTTACGCTTCAACTGCCTAAATCCATAAAAATATTAATGAACAGGATCACTAATAAATTAAGCTCCAGTGCATTCTTTATCCCTTTCGGTTTCTTTCTTGGGGCTATTGTTTCGGTCCTGGAATTTCTCTGTACCGGACAGGTCTATCTTCCCACAATTATTTATATGCTGAAAGTGCCTTCCTTGAAACTCAGAGCTGCCATGTTTCTTTCAGTGTACTCCCTCTTTTTTGTTATTCCCCTGGTTGTGATTTTTGTCACACTTTTGCTTACGATAAATACAGGCAGAATTCAGGCGATGGACAAAAAATACGTCAAATTAATCAAGCTCTTTACAGGGTTGCTATTTCTGACCTTTTCAGCTATAATATTTATCAGTTGAAGTAATTCGCAAACAGGAGGAACAAATGTTTAAGCTTTTGATGTGTTTGCTTTTGCCGGCGAGTCTTTTTTTGGGCGGATGTGCGTCTGGTATGCCCAAAAGTAAAGTTTCAAAAGAAGGCGACATTGCGAGAGAATGGACCGAACAGGGCATGACGGCGAACTTCATATTCGCGACCGGAATAGGCGCAGCAGACCAGGCACTTGACAATAAGACTCAGAAAATGGCCACATCAAGGAACTCTGCCATAGTGAACGCTCAATACAACATGCTTTCATTCCTGAAAGGTGTCCAGCTGGAAGGCGGCATAACTGTTGAGAAGGCGATAGAAACCGATTCTCTTCTTGCGACAAAGATAGACGCGCAGATAAAAGGCGCGGAAATAGTGAAAACAGAGTGGACCAGTGACGATGGCTGCGTTGCTACACTCAGGCTCCCAAAAGAAAAGCTTAAACTGCTCGGCTTGAACGTAAAAGATTTTAAATAATTCCTTTTAGATGCAGGTCCGTGTTAGTCACGGGCCTGCGTCTTTGTTTAAGGGGTCTATAAATGCAAACCTGCCGATTTCTTACCGCACCTTTGCTGTTTTTTCTTGTCTTGACCGGTTGCGCCACCACGGAAACAAAACCAACAGCCTCTTTCAAAGTCGAGATAGTCGACGCTGAGGGTTTAGCTCCCCTCATCGCGGATATCGGTCTTTCGCGCAAGAACGCTATAAATGACGCGCAGAAAAGGGCGGTTGAATCGGTCGTCGGGGTTTATGTGTCGGCAGATTCACTGGTTTCAAAAGCAAAGCTTGTCGAAGACTACATAACAAGTAAAACCGAAGGCTTTATCCAGAACTATAAGATA
>CAZSIW010000378.1:0-2312 GCA_964606755.1 uncultured Elusimicrobiales bacterium
ACGGCGCCCTTTCCTATACGTGTTTTGCTTCGTGCTTCCCTGCCGGTCTTAAACGCCTCGTTGAACAGCTCCTTGAAAACCGGCCCGGCAAAACGTGCATGATCTGAAACAAGGAACGCTTCGCGCACCTGGCCGAATATCTGAGCTTCCCCGACAACCATAGAGTCAAGGCTCGTTATGACCTTCAGCAAATGCCTGAACGCATCTTCATTGGCAAAATGATACAAACAGCCGGACAACTCGCTGTTTAAAAGACCATGCCTTTGCGCTATGAACGCCGGGACTGCATGTGCATAACTATCCACATCCCTAACAGTGTACACCTCGAACCTGTTACAGGTAGAGATTATAACGCTCTCACAAAAAGAACCCCATATATTAAGCGCTTCCAGTTCCCTTGCAAGGAACTCGGTGGGCACCGACATTTTTTCTCTTATCGCGAGCGGAGCCGAGCGGTGGTTCATACCCCAGACTTCAAACAACATGCCTTTCCTCCATGACTATACGGCCGATGATCTCCCGCGCTTTGAATATTTTCCCATTTCTTAACAGCTCAAGGATCCCTGAAGAGCCGATCTTTCGATATAGCTCGCGACGCTTTTTTATGCAGGTATATCTCTGCCTTATCTTTTGTCTCGCGGCCGCGCAGATACGCGAGTACCGCGCGTACTCCGGCCCCAGAACCCCGCGCAGGCGCTCCTTGACGGCACCTGCGAGGAACGGGGTTTTGCCGTCCGTTGACACCGCAACGCTGATCGCACCTCGCCTCAGGACCGCGGGTACTATAAAGGTGCTCAACCGCGGAGAGTCCACTACGTTGACCGGGATGTTGAGCCTGGCTGAATCTTCGGCAACGGCCCGGTTGACATTCGGATTGCCGGTGGCGGCGATCGCCAGGACAGCGCCCTTCAAGAACCGCGGATGATACACCGATTTACGGCAGATTATCTTTCCTTTTTTGGCGAGTGAGGATAAACCCGTGTTAAAGACGGGGCTTACCACAAGGACCCGTCCGCCGCATTTCAGAAGCGAACGGGCCTTGCGCTCGGCCACCGTGCCCCCCCCGGCAACGACGCACGGCATGGAAAGTATATCCAGGCAGATCGGATAATAGCGTCTCTCTCTCATCCGGTCTTATTTCTGGTTTTCATCTTTTTTCCCGTCAATCGCGTCTTTAAATTCTTTTACGCCCTGTCCCATTGATCTTAATATCTCGGGGATTCTCTTCGCTCCAAACAATACTACTACTATCAATAGAACAACAACCAGCTCTGAAAAACCTATCCTGCCCATTATTTCCTCCTTTCCATAATTCGGGCTGCTATTATCCCGATTTCGAACAGAATCCAAAGCGGCACCGCCATCAGGGTTTGATTGAATACATCGGTTGTCGGTGTAAAAATGGCCGCCGCGAGAAATATCAAAACGATCGCTAAGCGCCTGTTTTTGCTGAGTATTGACGAGCTCAAGACCCCAACCTTCACCAAAAGCAGCATTACCAGCGGCAATTCAAAAATAATACCGAACGAAAACACCATACCATATACAAAAGAAAGATAATGGTTTATCGAAATGAAAGGCACAAGCATGTCGGACCCGTAACCTATCAAAAACTTTACGCCGGCCGGCAAAACCAAAAAATAGCAGAAAGCTGATCCGCAATAGAACAAAGCCAGTGAAGCAGTAGTCAAAAGAATGATTGCTTTTTTTTCAAGCGCTAACAACCCCCCGCGCATGAAACTCCATACTTGATAAAGCACCAGCGGCATGCTCGCAAATATTCCTATATAGATCGAGAATTTAAGTTTGCTGAAGAACGCCTCCATCGGGCTTATAAAATACAGCTTCCCGACAGGCTCGGCTAAATTGCGCAAGACGGGGTCAATATAGTTATACGCTATTACACTGCACACAGAGATTGCGGCGGCGGAAAGGATCAGGCTCTTTCTTAGATGAGAAAGGTGAGATGAGAGTGGCAGGGGAATATCTTGCTCGATACCCGGATCATTCATCTGGTTTTTCCTCTTCCAGTGACTCCTGCAGTTTACGCATCAGCTCGCGCGACATCTTCTTGACCTGAACCAAAGCGTTACCCAATTGCCGCGCGGCGGAGGGCATTTTGTGCGGCCCCAGAACGATAAGAGCTACCAGTGCTACCAGCAACAATTCCTGCATACCAATATTGAACATTTTTAGATTTTACAAACAATTGCCATGCGCTGCTATGACCTATTGTTATCTTTCCCTGACTTATATCCGTTCCTATTATTTCTCATAAAACCCGT
The DNA here is from genome assembly GCA_964606755.1 of uncultured Elusimicrobiales bacterium. Lineage (GTDB taxonomy): Bacteria > Elusimicrobiota > Endomicrobiia > Endomicrobiales > CAZSIW01 > CAZSIW01. The sequence continues at coordinate 2,286 of CAZSIW010000378.1, forward strand.
ACATGAGCTTCACCATCTCCCAGCGGA
>CAZSIW010000379.1:0-2309 GCA_964606755.1 uncultured Elusimicrobiales bacterium
GGAAACGCTTTTTAAAAAGCTCGCGGAAATTAACCCGGAGAGCTCGCTGGGCTATTATAACCTCGGGCTTGTTAGCATGGCCAGAAAAGATTACCCTCGGGCGATAGAGAATTACGGTAAAGCATGGAGCATCAGCCATGACGTCAACGCGGCCAACGATTTGGGGTTGGTGTACCTTGAGCTCGGCAGGTTGAGTGACGCGATAGGGATGTTCAGCAAGGTGCTGGAGGTAAACCAGAATTATCTGCCTGTCTATTTCAACCTCGGCCTCGCATTTCAGAGAAGCGGCGACTACTCTAATAGCCGCAAGTATTATACCGTTTACATGAACAACGTAGCTGACCCGGCAGAGAAAGCTGAGGTTAACGCCATTCTTAAGCATTTCCCGAAATAAAAATAGTATAGTGATTGAAAAATCAATTAAATATTGCTAAAATAGTAACTAAGTGGTAAGGGATAAGGGTTAAGGGGTAAGTAGAATCTAAACCTTTGTCGTTACTTATCACTTACCCCTTATCACTGAAGAAGAGGTGTCAGAGATGTCAGAACTTAACGTTGTCAAATACGGCGATCCTATATTAAGAAAAAAATGCCAGCCGATAAAAGCGATCACGCCGGAGATCAAAAATCTTATCTCCGATATGCTCGAAACCTTGTACGCGTACCGCGGCGTCGGGCTTGCGGCATGTCAGGTGGGTGTTCCCGTGCGACTGTGCGTCATAGATGTGCGTCCTGAGGGAAAAAGGCAGCCCATGGTGCTTATAAACCCGGTGATAGTTGAAGGCAAAGGAATGGCAAAAGCTGTTGAAGGATGTCTTTCTCTTCCCGGGTTGTCTACCCTGGTCAAAAGGTTCGACACCGTCAAGGTTAACGCCATTAACGAGAACGGGTTCCCCATAGTTATTGAAGGCAAAGATCTTCTCTCAAGAGCTCTCCAGCACGAATTGGACCATCTAGACGGCAAAGTTTTTTTGAGCAGGATACCGGTCTACCAGAAACTCAAGATCCAGTACCTGATAAGAAAACTAAAAAAACAGGGAAAGTGGTAGTTGACAGCAAAAACGAAATTTGTTCGCTGCGCTCACGAAATAGAGATATTTGCTCTCTTCGTTCGCGAAATTAATTTCACGAGCGGTAGCGAGTAAATTTCGACTTTTCTTTTTAATTTCGCCCCGATGCGATGTACGTCGGGGCAAATTTCGTCAATCTATGAAAATAATTTTTTTCGGCACGCCTGACACAGCTGTTCCTTTCTTGAAAGAGCTCGCCGGCACGGAGCACGTGGCCGGTGTTTTTACCCAGCCTGATAAACCCAGTTCGCGCGGACAGCATATCCAAAAGCCTCCGGTCAAAGTTTTTGCCGAACAAAATAACTTAAAAATATTTCAGCCGGAAAAATTCACGCCGGAAACGATAGAACTGGTGAAAAAACTCGAGCCGGACCTCGGTGTTGTGGTTGCCTACGGCAGGCTGATCCCCGAAAGCGTTTACAGTATCCCGAAGCTCGGCTGTTTCAATATCCATTTTTCGCTTCTGCCGAAATACCGGGGCGCGGCGCCCGTGCAGTGGTCGCTGATAAACGGCGAGAAAGAGACGGGGGTAACGACTTTTTTTCTTGAAAAAACACTCGACAGCGGGCCGGTGATAGTGCAGAAGAAGATGGAGATATCGGAAAAGGATGACGCCGCGAGCCTCTTTGAAAAACTTATCCCGCTGGGCCTTTTCGCTATGTGCCAGAGCATTTCTCTTGTCCAAGAAAAGAGTTTTAAACCTAAACCTCAGGAGGGCGAGCCGACATTCGCCCATTGTCTAAAAAAAGAGATCGGACAAATTAGTTGGGCGATGCCTGCGTTTAAAATATACGACCTTATAAGAGGCACAAAACCGTGGCCGGGAGCTTACACAAAGATCGCCTCCGGCCCGATTCAGGGACACACGTTGAAAATTCTGAAAGCTTCACTTATCGCTTCCGAGTCAGGTGAAAATATTGCACACGGTACGATAAAAGAGATAGTCAAGAACATCGGTTTCGTCGTAAAATGTGGGTCAGGTTTTCTTAGGATCGAAGAAGTCCATCCCGAGAACAAAAAACTCATGTCAGCCTGGGCGTTCCTGCAGGGCGGACATTATAAAGTCGGCGATAAGATTTTCTAATTTGATGTAGGGATATTCAAAAATCAAATATCAAAAATCAAAATTTTGGTGTTTTGCTGTGCAAAAACGATTTAAATAATCGCCAAAAGCGATACACTAATTGTATAGTTCAAAAGTCAAGTTGACAGTTTTAGAAAATGCTGTTGTAATAAGGA
>CAZSIW010000380.1:0-2300 GCA_964606755.1 uncultured Elusimicrobiales bacterium
CGCGGCCACCCTCTCCCGCAAGGGGCGAGGGTTGAAAGGGCGAAAGGCCTTCTTATGAAAGAAAAAAACATGGATGAGCAGGAAGCCTTCCAGTTCATCCAGCGCCAGGCGATGAACATGAGAAGGACTATGAGAGAAATAGCTGAAGCTATCCTTTTGAGCGATGGCCTTAAAAACAACTCTCCACAGGGCTGACTAAGTTTTAAACCTTATGCCTAAAGAGCTTAAATATATCTTTATCTCCGTTTTGTCCCGGATACTTCTGGCATTATCCTTCCCGAATTCACATCTGTATCTTCTTGCCTGGATAGCTCTGATACCACTGCTTTATGTAACATCACAAAAAACAGTTCTTGGAGCGTTCTGGCACGGTTTTGTCACCGGTTTCATCGCGTATGCGGTTATGATGTACTGGATATATGTAACCGTAAAATTCAACACCAACTCCTGGCAGCAATCGTTCCTGTGCCTGTTTTTCCTGTCATGCTACCTCGCGCTCTACATCGGCGTCTGGTCGCTCCTTATCAACGCTGTAAACAGGTCTTTATCTGTCCTGAGGTTCTCGGTTTTTGCCGCATCCACGTGGGTGATGCTTGAATATGTCCGCACATATCTTTTGACGGGGTTCCCGTGGAACCTGCTCGGCTATTCACAGTACAAGCTTCTTCCCGTCATACAAATAAGCGAATTTACCGGTGTTTATGGCGTATCATTCCTCATTGTGTTTGTGAATGTGGGGCTCTGGCAGTTCATAAAGACGAGAAGGCCCCTGCCGTTCGTTACGTTGGCCGCGTCGCTAACGCTGATAACTGTCTTTGGCTGGCAACGCTTAAACAGTGTTTATTATTCATCGCCGCCATATGTTACGGTCGCAGTGATGCAGCCTAATATTGACCAGTACAAGAAATTTGACAGCGCATACGAGGCCGAGATATTCAACACCCTGGGCGAGCTCGCAAAAAAAGCCGCCGAACACAAGCCAGACGTCATTGTATGGCCCGAGACGGCCATACCCGGTTATCTCCCTTCGAACGCTTACATGTACGCCTGGGTCAGTACTCTGGCGCGAGAGACAAACACGTACCATCTGGTAGGAACACCCTATTATAACGGCGGCGCCGACTACTACAACGCGACCGTGGTTTTCAGTTCGAACGGAGAGCTCGTGGGTTGGCACAAAAAAGTGCATCTGGTGCCGTTCGGTGAGTTCATCCCGTTCAGAAAATACCTTTCAAAATACTTTGAGATACTAAACACCCTGGGAGACTTTACCAGGAGCCGTGACATCACGCCGCTGCCCGTAAAATCCATGTTCTGCGGAACGACCATATGCTCGGAGAATTTCTTCGGCTACATCTCCCGAACATTCACAAAAAAAGGCGCGCAGTTCCTGACGAACCAGACCAACGACGCCTGGTTTTTCAAAACTTCGGCCCCCATGCAGCATTTTATAATGAACGTCTTCAGGGCGATAGAGAACAGGCGCTCGATCGTGGTGTGCGGCAACACTGGGGTCTCCGGCGCCGTAGAGCCAAGCGGCTATATCAGCATGACAGTCCCGATATTCACAAAAACATATTTCCTGACGCGTGTCGCCCCCCGGGATACTTTGACTTTTTACACCCGCTTTGGCGACTTGTTCGCCATGGGCTGCATCGCGGCGTTTTTTCTTATGATATTCAGCTCTTTCTCCGTGCGGATAAATAGGTTCGTAAAGTCTCGAAAACTCAAGGCTCTTATCGGAGGGGAAGATGATAAGTGAAATAAAATCCAGGCTCGTTGAGCTCGGGAGGTCACTTTGAGATAGAAAAGAAGACCAGAGAGATCGAAGATCTTGAAAAGTCGGCGTCCATCCCTGATTTCTGGAACGACAACCATAATGCGAAAAAGGTGATGTCAAAGATAACTGAAAACAAAAAAGTTATAGCGAACTTCAAACGGCTTTCCTCCGAGCTCGAAAACCTTGTCGAGTTCGAAACCCTCCTGAAAGAGTCCGGGGACGAATCCCTGGAAAAAGAACTGAACTCAAAACAAGCAGAGCTGGAAAGAGAGATAACAAGTATCGACATGTCCATGAAACTCTCAGGGCAGGTCGACAAAAACAATGCGATAGTCGCTATTCACGCCGGCGCCGGCGGCACAGAGTCCTGTGACTGGGCGGAGATCCTTCTGCGCATGTATGAGCGCTGGTCGGAAAAAAAGGGTTTTGAAACTGAGATAACTGATATCCTGCCGGGTGAAGAGGCCGGCATAAAAAGCGTTACATTTATCATCAAGGGAGATTTCGCCTACGGTTTCAT
>CAZSIW010000381.1:0-2293 GCA_964606755.1 uncultured Elusimicrobiales bacterium
CTCGCCGAAGCAAAAACCATAATAGATTCGCTTCTGGCGTTGGATCCTTCCGACAGGTTCGCGCATTTCGAGCTCGGCAAGATATACCAGATGCAAGGCAACGACATCGCTGCTGAGAACGAATACAAAGAAGTCGTTAAACTCGACAAAAACTTCCACGAAGCCAGCCTTGAACTGGCGAGGATATTTTACAGACAGGGCCGCCTGGGCCTTGCGCTGGACACCTATAACCGCGTCCTGCCGGGCATGGCGAGTAACCTCGACATTTATAAAGAGCTCGGAAGGCTGTGTGAGGACATGAAGTCCCCCCAGCAGGCGCTTGAGAGCCTCAGCTCCGCGGCGAAACTCTGCCCGGACAACACAGAAATAATGTTCGAGCTCGCGCGCAGCATGCGCGAAGCCGGCAGGGAAAAAGAAGCCATACCTTTATTCAAAAGCATTCTTGAAAAACCCGCCATCAAACTCGACAAGTTCTTTTACAACAAAACTCTTAACGAGCTGGAGATAACGCAAAGAAAAGAAGTTCTTGAGTCAAAGGTGAGGGCAATGATAGCGATGGTGATAGACCGCTGCAACATCCATTGCCGCATCTGCCACATCTGGAAAGGCTCATGGCAGGCGCGAGATAGCATAATAAAAGAGATAGTGGAACTGTTCCCCTACATGGAAGATATCTGCTGGGAAGGCGGAGAGATATTCATGATGAAGGGGTTCGAGGAGATTCTCGCAGAAGGACAAAAACATAAGAACCTGAAACAGGTCATTTTCACGAACGGCCTCATGCTAAACGAAAAGATACTCAACACAATAAGCAATGGCAGGGCCGATATAGTTTTTTCAATAGATGCGGTGACGAAAGAGACCTACGAACACATTCGTTCCGGCGCCAAATGGGAAAGACTCTTAAAGGTATTAGAACTTGTTAAGGAATTCCGCAAAACGACCGGCGCCACCATAAACACTTATTTCAACCCGGTAATAATGAGGACTAATCACGAACAACTGGTGGATTTTATCGAGTTCGGAAAAAAATACGAGTTTAATGCCATAACGTTTACCCCGATCCGCGGTAAATTTGACGAAGAGAACATTTTTGAATCCAAAGATGAAAAAGCCTTGCAGCTTATATCAGAGTCACTTTCCATGGCGACCGCAAAAGCCCGCGAATATGGAATAAAGTTAAATAACTGGCTGCCCGTAAATTGCAAAATTGAACCTGACATTATATCTTATGGCAAGAACAAAGACACGGATAATGAGGCATCAGCGGGCTTTGGCGAACAGACTTCCTGTCCAACCTCTATTGACACAGAAAGAAGAATGATATGCTATTCGCCCTGGCAGAGGCTTACTATTGACAGCGGAGGACCGGTGCGCCCATTCGCATTCTGCCTTAACAAGTTTGCGGGCGACACGGAAATATCTAGCCTGTCAGAAATATGGAACGGAGATGGCATGAGATACTATCGGAGGAAAATAGCGGGCAATGATTATTCAGATCTGTGCCAGTCGGAATGCGTTTCGGGCCAGGTAAGAGATAAAATTTGCCGTATAACCTGACTTGCAGAAATCTGATTTCTGGCGGTAATGAACCTCCGCCCCGCAAGCAGGGCGGCATCAGAGGTTTAGCTGCTTTTATTCTCTTTCTCGATGGGGAGGAGAGAGGACAGGGTGATGTTATAGCCCCTCACCCCCACCTTCCCCCGCGGAGAAAATCATTCGGTAACCGCCCAGCAAGCTGGGCGGAATAGTCAAGTTTTGGAAAACTAATAATTCCATGGATATAGCCTATCTATATATTGTTATATGCTATGGCAATATTTCACAACTCGTATGTTTCCACATTAAACATTTCTTCATAGAACTGCTTACGCAAGGAGTAAAAAACCCTTGCAGTTTAAAAATGTGTTTGTTATAATAATAATGCCTGATGACAATAATAGTCCATTGGGCCAGGCAGCCGAGCACCGGCTGCCTTTTTTTTGGAATAAAAGATAGCCGATTTATTAGCGGAAAATAACATCAAAGGAACGAAAAACAAAAATGTTGTCAAAGTTTATCAAATATGCCTCAATTTTCACACTCTTTTTCATCACACAATCTGCCAATCTGCATGCCTACATCTACCTCTATTCAAAAGAATTCAAAGCCTCGGGTGTCGACCTCGAATTAGACCCGTATTATTCATCTATCAGTTATTATTCTGGTGTTTTCTGCAACTCTACCGCATGCCTTTCCGAAGAAAAGGAAGAAAGCAAATGAGTGCTTGGTTGTATGCCGGATTCTCTGTGTC
>CAZSIW010000382.1:0-2271 GCA_964606755.1 uncultured Elusimicrobiales bacterium
AATAAAAATAGAACCTGGGCAGGAATTGCGGGAAGAGGGCTCCGATAAAATTGAGTTCCTTTTCTCCCCCAATGCCGGCCAGGACCTCAAACCCGTGAAGGAGATCGCTTCCGGCGGTGAAATGTCAAGGGTCATGCTGGCTTTAAAAACGGTTCTTGCCAAATCAGACAGCGTACCTGTCCTTGTGTTTGACGAGATAGACGCCGGCGTGGGTGGCCCGACCGCGCAGGTGGTCGGGAAAAAGCTGAAGCAATTATCAAAAAACCACCAACTCCTATGTATAACACACCTTCCTCAGATAGCCGCGTTCAAGGACAACCACCTTTCGGTAAGAAAACAAGAACACAAGGGGCTGACCAGCACAGTAGTAGCTACTCTCTCGGGTTCTGACAGCATAGAAGAGATAGCTCGCATGCTATCCGGAAAAGAGATAACCCCGACGGCCATAAAACACGCCGAAGAGCTTGTTTCCCAGAGCCGCTAGAGCGGAATTGTAAATTGCAGATCTCCATTAAAAATTACAAACCAAAATCCCGCCGCTTAGACCAGGTAAATTTATATTTTCCAATTTCCAATTTGCTGCGATCTTGTGATAGAGTAGACCAGTTTTTGACTTTTCCGGAAGAAAGAGGTAAAATTACACCATGGCAAAGATAGTAATTGACGCAGACAAATGCAAGGGATGTGAGCTTTGTATTACGGCTTGCCCCAACAAATGCATTGATATTTCAATCGAATTAAACAAACGTGGGAATCACCCCGCTCGTTTCAAGGACCTATCTTCTTCCTGCAGCGGCTGCGGATTCTGTTATCTGGTTTGCCCTGAAGTTTGTATAGAGGTGCATAAATAGTGAACAGTAAAACACTCATGAAGGGCAATATCGCGCTGTGTGAAGGCGCCATAGCGGCCGGCGTGAAGGGGTTTTTTGGTTACCCCATAACCCCGCAAAACGAGATACCCGCCCATATGTCAAAACGCCTGCCAGAACTGGGAAGGGTTTTCCTGCAGGCAGAGTCCGAGATAGCGGCTATCAACATGGTTCTGGGAGCGACAACGACCGGTTACAGGGCGATGACGTCCTCCTCTTCTCCCGGTATTTCCCTCAAACAGGAAGGCATATCCTACATCGCGGGCCTTGAACTGCCGGCTGTCATTGTCAACGTACAGCGGGGCGGCCCCGGCCTTGGCAATATAGCCGGCTCGCAGTCCGATTATTTCCAGAGCACAAAAGGCGGCGGCCACGGCGACTACAGGCTGATAGTACTGGCGCCGAACTCCGTTCAGGAGATGTACGATTTCGGCTACCTCAGCTTCGATCTCGCTGAAAAATACAGGAACCCCGTGCTGATACTTTCCGACGGCATAGTGGGCCAGATGATGGAACCCGTGGTGCTGGGCAAAAAAATAAAGGAACCCCCAAAACTCAACGAAAAATGGGTCCTGGACGGCGCAAAGAACAGGGAACCGAGGTTCCTGCGCTCTCTTATGATGGAAGAGGGTTTTTTAGAAGAGCACAACTGGCACTTGAAAGAAAAATATGACAGGATAGCAAAGCACGAGGTACGGTTCGAGGAGATCGAAACCCGTGACGCCGACATAATACTTGTCGCCTTCGGGATATCTTCCAGGGTAGCTAAATCGGCTGTCAGGACTGCGAGAAAGAGCGGCATTAAGGCGGGGCTGCTCAGGCCTATAACGCTCTGGCCCTTCCCTCATGAGGCACTACTTGGCCTCGCAAAACCTGGAAATAAGTTCCTCGTTGTCGAGATGAACTTGGGACAGATGGTAGAAGATGTCAGGCTTGCCGTGAACGGCAAATGTCCGGTTGACCTCCTGTCCATGCCGGGCGGAAGCGTTATAAATGAGATCGATGTGCTTAATAAAATAAAGGCCATAAACGGCAGATCATAGGCAAGAGATTTTATGACATCAATATTAAAAAAACCAATATCACTAAAAGAAAAACAAACGGGCTACTGCCCGGGCTGCGGACACGGTATAATACACAGGCTTGTGGCGGAAGTTATAGATGAGCTGGGGATCAGGGAAAGGACTATAGCGATCGCTCCCGTTGGATGCGCCGTTTTTGCTTACGATTATTTCAATTTTGACGTTACCGAGGCCCCTCATGGCAGGCCGCCGGCTGTCGCCACAGGCATTAAAAGGATGATGCCGGACAAGATCGTTTTCACATACCAGGGTGACGGCGACCTGGCCGCCATAGGCACCGCCGAGACCATACACGCCGCAAATCGGGGCGAGAACATAAC
>CAZSIW010000383.1:0-2262 GCA_964606755.1 uncultured Elusimicrobiales bacterium
TGTTACAGGCTGAGGCTCATAGGGACCGCCAAGACCGCGAAAAAACTGGGTATGGAGTACTTTTCTACGACGCTTCTGATAAGCCCTTTCCAGCAGCACGATCTTATAAGGGAGCTCGGGTTCGAGATAGCTCAAAGTGAAGGCCTAAAATTCGTATATAAGGACTTGCGGCATTTCTACCATAAAGGTCAGGATATCGCCAAAGGCATGAAACTTTATATACAAAAATATTGCGGCTGCATGCCTTCTCTGATAGAGCGGCAAAAGGAAAAACAAAAGATCGCGGACTGATTATGACGTTGCGTTGATCTTCCGTAAAAAGTTCATAAAATGGCCGGATTAGGAAAAGCGCTTCTCATCGCAGGTGCGGTATTGATTTGTCTTGGGCTCTTCCTTATATTTTCAGTGAAGATGCCATTTGTCGGAATGCTGCCGGGCGACATATATATCAAAAGGGACAAGTTTTCGTTCTATTTTCCGTTGGCATCATGCATAGTAATCAGTGTCGTGATCTCTTTGCTTCTATGGATATTAAAAAAATGAAAAAATATTTTACTCTCTTGTTCTTGCTCTTCACCCTCATTTCTCCGCTTACCGCCCAGAAACTCCCTGAAACGGTCGTAAAGATAGGAATAGCCTTAAAAATAAAAGCGTTCAATCTGAATTGCGACGGCGATTATACGGTCGAAGAGGCAAAAAGCGGCGTCGCTAAGGACATCGAGTCCAATTACAATTATACTGTGAAGGTTGACGGCGAAAGCCTGTTCATAGGCGCGATGAAATACCAACTTCCTCTCAATATCCAGCCGAAACATCCCGGAGGCAAGGTTAAGGTCAACGCAAAAAAATACAGAGGTTCGCTGGAAGTTGTATTGAAAGACGGTTGTATAAACGTGATCAATGTCGTGTCGGTGGATGATTACCTCTACGGCGTCCTGCCGAGGGAAGTCGATCCGGGCTGGGAAATGGAAGCGCTTAAGGCGCAGGCGGTGGTCTCCAGGACGTTCCTGCTCAAGAACCTGAAAAAACACGAGATGGACGGTTTTGACCTTTGTGACAGCGTGCACTGCCAGGTATACGGCGGCGCTGATTCGGAAAAAGATAACACTTCAAGGGCGGTAGAGGAGACAAGAGATGTGGTAATGGTCTTTGACGGGCAGCTTGCCGACGGCATCTTCCATGCCTGCTGCGCGGGCCACACTGAAAACCCGAACGACGTGTGGTCGTGGGATTCCGCAGCCCCGAAATATCTCAGGGGCGTCAAATGCAAGTTCTGCAAAAGTTCTCCGCATTATAAATGGGAGAGAGACCTCTCGATGGAACTGTTGACAAGGCATCTGATAAAGGCGGGCTACGACACAAAACAGATAAAGAAAATAGAAAGGGGTTCCAAGACAGGCTCCGGCAGGATAAAAAATATAAAGGTCAAATGCGCGGCCGGCACGGTCGTCATACCGATAAACAAATTCAGGCTTGCGGTCGGACCCGACATAATAAGAAGCTCTTACATCGATTCGATATCAATAAAAAACAGCAGGGTCGTTTTCAAGGGAAAAGGCTGGGGTCACGGCGTAGGCATGTGCCAGTGGGGCGCAAAAGTCATGGCGGATAAGAAGTACAATTATAAGGAAATACTCAATTACTATTATCCGGGCACCAAAGTTGAGCGTTGGGACGAGTAACTGTAGAAAGCTGATGGAAAAACATGAATAACGATGATTTGAAATTGTCGTCATACGATTTCGACCTTCCAAAAGAGCTTATAGCTCAAAAACCAACTAAAAAACGCGATGAGTGCCGCCTGCTGGTCCTAGACAGGGAAACGGGTGTTGTCGGGCACAAATTGTTTGCGGATATGTTGGAATTCCTCAAACCCGGTGACTGTCTTGTCATAAACAATACCAAAGTGATCCCCGCGAGAATATACGGCAAGAAAAAAACAGGGAGGAGGGTTGAAGTGCTTTTTCTTGAGACCTGTGCAGGGAGAACACCTGAAGGTAAAGTGAAAGCTCTTCTGAAACCGTTCCTGGAAAAAGGAGAAAAAATTTTTTTTCCGGGCAAACTTGAGGCCGTAGTGTCGGACAGGGACAGCAACGGCTGGTTCACGCTAAACCTCTCCGGAACGCCGCTAAGGGATATTCTCGTAGAACACGGACAGATGCCGCTTCCTCCTTATATAAGAAGAGAAAAGATAAATGATCCGACGCTGAAAAATGAAGACATCACGGACTACCAGACCGTCTATTCAATACATGAGGGTTC
>CAZSIW010000384.1:0-2195 GCA_964606755.1 uncultured Elusimicrobiales bacterium
GGCAACAAGTGCGTCAACAACTGCCTCTACTGCGGGTTCAGGAGCAGTAACGAAAAATCAAAAAGGCGGGTGCTTAACTTTGACGAGATAAAACGCGAGGTTGAGGTTTTGACCGGGCAGATAGGCCACAAGCGGTTGATAGTGGTTTACGGCGAATCGCCCGAGACGGACGTCGATTTCATGGTTGAATCCATTAAGGCCATATACAGCGTGAAGGCCAAAACAAAGTTCGGCCACAGCGAGATCAGAAGGGTCAACGTGAACGCCGCGCCCATGTCAGTTGAGGAGTTAAGGAGGTTGAAGGAAGCGGGCCTTGGCACTTATCAGGTTTTTCAGGAAACGTACCACCACGCGACATACGCCAAAATGCATCCCAAAAACACGCTTAAGGGTGATTACCGCTGGCGCCTATACACAATGCACAGGGCGCTTGAGGCAGGGATAGATGATGTGGGCATAGGCGTACTGTTCGGGCTTTATGACTGGAAGTTCGAGGTTATGGGCTTGGTCTCACACGCTATAGAGCTTGAGAACAAGTTCGGCATAGGGCCGCATACAATATCTTTCCCGAGGCTCGAAAAAGCGCTCAACACCCCGTTCGTGGAAAAGGCTTTCCAGAACCTGTCCGATGAGAACTTTAAACGGATAATCACCGTTCTGCGCCTGGCCGTGCCTTACACAGGCATGATAATAACCGCCCGCGAAACCCACGAGATGAGAAAAGACGCCTTCAAGCTGGGGGTCACCCAGTTCGACGCCTCTTCCAACGTTGGCATAGGGGGGTACTCCGAAAACCTCGACACCCAGGTGGGCAGCAAACAGCAGTTCTTCCTTGGCGACACCATAAGCCTTGATGACATTATCCGCGAGCTGGCGGAGATGGGCTATATAGTCTCTTTCTGCACAGCCGGCTACCGCTGCGGCAGGACCGGAAAAGACATAATGCGCCTCCTTCGCACCGGAACGGAAGGGAAATACTGCAAACTAAACGCGGTCCTCACCTACCGCGAATGGCTGGACGATTTCGCCACCCCCGCCACCAAAGAAGCCGGAGAAAGGGTGATTGCCAACGAAATAAGCGAAATAAAGTCCAAAATGCCCACCTATTACCCCGAATTCGCCAAGCTCTACGACCGCATCAAATCCGGAGAACGGGATATCTGCATTTAATCTTAATTCCATAACCACCATAATGATCAATCGTGTGTATTGACAACACCATATATAAATGCCATAATAGGCATATAAATAATGGTATGGAGGACAGTATGAAAACAACAATGATTATCAAAGATGAACTCATTCATGAGGCAGGAAGACTGGTGGGGGTAACAGAAAAAACCAAGCTTGTGCGTATGGGACTTGAAGCCTTAATAGTTCGTGAAAGCGCACGCCGTTTGGCAAAACTTGGAGGCAGTGAAAAGGGGCTTCACGCCATTGAACGACGTAAGAGGGTATAACTATGATTCTTGTAGACACTTCCGTATGGATTGACCATTTTCGTAATGGCAATAAATTGTTGGCTGATCTACTAACAAACAGCGATGTATGCGCTCATCCTTTTGTGGCTGGCGAACTGGCGTGCGGAAATTTAAAAAATCGCAAAAACATATTAAATTTACTTTCTAAATTAACCCCTGTATTTATTGCAGACAATCAAGAAGCGCTTCATTTTATTGAGCAGAATCATTTAATGGGAAAAGGTCTTGGTCTTGTGGATATTCACCTGCTTGCCTCATGCGCAATAAGCGATGCCTTACTATGGACACTGGATAAACGACTTAGTACTATAGCACATCAAATGCACTTGGAATATAAACGCAATTAGATATTTTGCATCTGAAAGAAGTGAAAAGTAATGTAGTGAAGCTTGGCACAGTTTCCAGCCTCACTCAATAATCCGTACCGCCTCTAAAACCCCTTGAAATCTCCAAACCACTCTGTTAGAATATTGGCATACCTATATATATGTATAGGTCCTGCATCTTGAACCTACCCCTAAATTTGCCTTTGCAACTCGTACTCAGTACGAGTTTTTGCGAAAATCATTGAAAAACAAATCACAATATGACAATTTCTGGCAAACTCATTGAATTTTCAATCAGATTTTAGTAAAAATAAACGCATTGCAATTTCAATGCGTTTTTAACCAATATTTAAACATCACTTTAAGGAGGCTGACCATGTTCAACCTG
>CAZSIW010000385.1:0-2162 GCA_964606755.1 uncultured Elusimicrobiales bacterium
TTTAAACAAGACTTTTGGCGACAGGAAAGAGATATCTTACAGATGGGCGTGGTCGTCGCCAAAAATGTTTTCAGCGACCGATACCCGGGGTTGCTTACAAAGCGCTATTCAAATAACCTGCCCGGTTGAAAAACTGATACTTCATGTAGGTTTCTATCCGTTTTATCGGATGTGTGGTGTTCCGAGCTTGATAGTTATAGATAAACATGGCATCGAGCTGGAATTGGTAGATTATGTTCCGAAAAATAACCCGTTCGACCTTTCAAAAGCCCCGCCGTTACCAATAACGGCATGTACTTATTACGGAATAGAGATACCAAATCCGATACAAGGCTATACATATTCATTGATGTGGCATATTTGCGAATGTAAGGAGGATTAAACCTAATGAAAAAAACGAAATTTGTCATAAAAGAGTACTGCAAGAATATATTTACAATGTTCGGTTCCAGAGGCACGGTAATCCATGAAATAACCGCGGAATACACTGGTAAAAAGCCTTTTCAAATAGAACACTGCTTTGGCACTGACGAAGGCTTAAACGAGTTCGTTGAGCTGGGGAATATCAAGGAAGCCTACCGCAGATTTGCGGAAGTAAACCCGGAAGAAAGCAGTAACGATTACACATTTGTGCTCTTTTCATACGATGCACCTGATAAAAAGCCATACGTAACCGAGATGGCTTCAAAAGGCCAGGAAAAGCGGTTCAAACTAAACTGGATAAAATCTTTTGGTAAGAAAACAAAAGCAAGTTATATGTGGGGCTGGACAAACCGACTGATGTTCACAGATATGGACGAAAACGGCAATCATTACAGCCAGATACGGGTGCGGTATCCAACAGAAAAACTGGTTTTCAGGCTATTTTATCCATGTTTTTTCCCGATGTCATTGGAAAAACAGCCCGAGCTTACAGTGTTTGACAAAAACAACACTAAAGAGAGCCTGGGTAATCTTAAAGAGGTTGATTTTTATAAAGACAATATCCGGTTTAAGATAAACAGTCCCGTAAGTTTTAAGGTGTTTAAAATGGTGGTTGCAAATCCCAAAGTAGGAAATATTTACAAGGTGATTTGGAATATCGGTTTAAAGAACTTGAGCAAATATTCAGATTGGCTTGAAGCCAGGAGGGGGTGATTAAAGATGAAGGACTACAAGATAGCAGTTAAGAAACGAGTAAAACTCTCTGACAGTCAGTATGTTGACATAGCCTTAACCGGGCGGGTAGCAGAGACAGAAGCCGAAACAGGAAGGAAAATCCTCCTGAACGTCCTGAACAGCGGCGTAATTGCAGTTTTGAGGAAAGAAATCGTAGAACCAATAGAAAACCGACATAAAAGACCTGAGCAAACAGACGGGTTAAAAGCCGCATAGGAGGATACGAAGCATGAAATGGATATTTTTAGTGTTTTATCGCCTTGCGGTTCCGGCATTCTTTTACACAATGTTTTTTGACATTGCTCCACATGTGTGCACACATCTGCCGGAGACACAATGGCAATTGTTTTTTAAGATGTTCGAATATTTTATAGCGGTCTATTCCGGAGGGATAGGCCTGCCGGTTATTCTAATATGTTTAGGTGTATTTCTTATTCCCAAAGCATAGAGAGAACTATACTCTCTAAATAATTGTTTCAATGGAGGACAAAATGAAATGGATTTTATCGGTGTTGTGCTGGTTATCAGCAATAGGTGTATTTTATAGCATGTTTTTTAAGCTTGCTCCATATGTTTGCACGCTTATACCCGCCGGTCAGTGGCAGCAGCTTTTGAAAGTTGCTGTTTATGTTGTTGTGGCTTATATCGGCGGTTTAGGTTTTCCGTTTGTGCTTATAATACTGGGAATCTTTTTGGTTTCCAAGAGATTCTTTTGATTAATCATTGGGTGTCTGCCCGGATATTTCCGGGCAGACAGCCTTTTGGCTGATTAACCTGGAGGGATGCCTATGTTTGGATTTATGGCAGAAGCGTCAAAACAAGGGTTCTTAAAAGAATACACAAAAGAATCTTTTACAAAAGATGATGCAAGATATGGATATGATGAAAATTTTATAAATAATGTTCTCAACATCCTTTTACGATACACGAAAAGCAATGTTATATTGACCGGCGCAAGTCCAATATACAGTTGCCCCGTTCTAGATGCTGTCGCTTCCCGGATA
>CAZSIW010000386.1:0-2152 GCA_964606755.1 uncultured Elusimicrobiales bacterium
CAATCAAAGCCAGAAGCGAAGCGAGGGATGCCCAAAATCAGGACATAACCGTATCGTACAATTTAAGAAAAGTCCAGAAAAACGTTTTTCTTTCCGGCAAGATAACGGGCAGGGTGGACCTGAGCTGTTCCAGATGCCTGGAACCTTACAGGTACGAGCTTAACATCTCCATGGACCGTTTTTACATGGACGCGCCCGAAGAGATAGATATAGCCGAGGAGGCCTCCCAGCAGATAGTGCTTGAGCTGCCGGAAAAGCCTCTCTGTAAAGACAAGTGCAAGGGCCTGTGCCAGAAATGCGGGAAGAACAGGAACACCGGTTCCTGTGCCTGCAATGATGAAGTCAACGACCCCAGATGGGAAAAGTTAAAAGACGTGTTGAAATAGAGTCATCAGTCATCAGTCGTCAGTCGTCAGCTAGAATCAACAAGACTTTGTTTTTAGCTGAAAGCTGATTGCTGACAGCTGGTAGCTGAAAATAACCGGAGGAATTTTAAGATGCCAAATCCAAAACGAAAACATTCACAGTGCAGAAGAGATTCAAGACGGTCGCAGAACTGGAAGCTGGAAGCCTCCGAAGTCAACAAATGCCCCCAGTGCGGCGGAGCTAAACTGCCCCACCGTGTCTGCAAATCATGCGGATTTTATAACGGTGAGCTCGTAGCGCCCAAGAAGGAAAAGAAAAAGAAGGAGACCGGCGGCGAACAACAGAAAGAACAAGGCCAGCAGCCCGGAGAACAAAAATAATGCGTTTAGCGCTTGACGCCATGGGTGGCGACAACGCACCAGTTGTCACCGTCGAGGGCGCTGTTCTTGCCGCGCGCGAATACCGCCACGAGATAATACTCGTGGGCCAGGAAGACGTGATCAGGCAGGAGCTCTCGAAATACGATACCAAGGGCCTCCCGATCTCGATCGTTAACGCAACAGAGACAATAACGATGGATGATCAGCCTGCCCAGGCTGTGCGCCAGAAAAAAGATTCATCCATGGCGGTCGCGGCCCAGCTTGTCAAAGACAAAAAAGCGGACGCGTTCATATCCGCCGGAAACTCGGGAGCGGCGATGACCGCGTCGCTTCTTTATTTCGGCAGGATAACCGGAGTTTCACGCCCGGCCCTAGCAACAGTGCTTCCAACATATGACAGCCTCATGCTTCTTATAGACGTGGGCGCCAACGTCGACTGCAAACCCAAACACCTCCTCCAGTTCGCGATTATGGGCGACATTTATACCAGAGAAGTCCTCGGGGTAGCAAAACCGAGGATCGGGCTTTTAAGCTACGGAACCGAAGACTCCAAGGGCAATGAAGTCAGCCTGGCTACCTTCGCGATGCTAAAGAATTGCGACCTTAACTTCATCGGCAATATAGAGGGATGCGACATACCCGAGGGGAAAGCTGACGTTGTGGTCTGCGACGGTTTCGTGGGCAACGCCATCCTGAAATTCGGCGAGGGCGTTTCCGAAATGATACTGAAGCTCGTAAAGAAAGAATTCAAGGCTCACCCGATGGCCTGGGCATCTCTGCCCTTCCTTTGGTCAGCCCTTAAAGATCTCAGAAAAAAAATAGACTCCGACGAGTACGGCGGCGCCCCGCTCCTTGGCGTCGACGGTATCTGCATCATAGGCCACGGCAGTTCCAATGCCAAGGCGATAAAGAGCGCGATCCGCATAGCCGCCCGCTCCGTAGAAAGGAACGTCAGCGGCATAATCTCAGAGCAAATTTCCAAATACGACACACTGGAAGCATAAGGAGCATTTTCTTTATGTATAAAACTAAGATCAAAGGCACTGGCTCATATCTGCCGGAAAAAATATTAACCAATGCCGACATCGAAAAGATAGTGCAAACTTCCGACGAATGGATCACAACCAGGACCGGCATCCAGCAGCGGCGCATAGCCGATGAGAACACGGCTACCAGCGACCTCGCCATAAAAGCCGCGCGCAAGGCGCTCGAAAATGCGAACCTTACGCCCGACGATATCGACGCGGTAATCGTAGCCACGATAACACCCGACATGTTCTTTCCTTCGACGGCCTGTTTTGTCCAGAAGGAACTCGACATTAAGAACGCCGCCGCCTTCGATGTGCTTGCGGCGTGCAGCGGGTTCATTTACGGTTTGTCCATAGCAAAAGCATATATAGAGACCG
>CAZSIW010000387.1:0-2142 GCA_964606755.1 uncultured Elusimicrobiales bacterium
GAGACAGTTTGCCTTTTAGGCTTTTTGCAGCCCGTGGTTGGGACTGGGGCGAATGGAACGACTTGCAGGACTACCAGCACTTTGAAAAAAGAGCTTATGGTGAAAAGCCTGTATTTCTCAAGATTTTTAAGGCTGGTGTAGCTCTCCGGAGCAAGGCTACGGCTTACTTTTTCGCGAAATGTTGCGGGCTCTTTGAGAGGGTTGGCCGGAAAATACGAGAAAGCGACATTCGATAACCCCTTTGGCTCGAGCTGAAAATGCGTATCAACGGAGTTGTTGATGAACAGGTCGTACCCGTTGGAATAATTCGAGATGATGCGGCATTTTTTCAGATGTTCGCGCGGTGACAATTCCCCCGGTTTAATATCCAGTGACTGGCAGTGTGAATTTAAAATATCCACACCGTAATACCTGCTCAATTGATCGGTGGTGAAACCGGAGTCGCCCAACAGGGAAAGCTCATTTTTTTCCGAGAACCGGCTCAAAAGAGGAAGGATATATTTAGTCATTCCGTTGAGCGTGTGAAAGCCGGAGTCGTAAACCAGGATTTTCAAATTAGATTACCAGAACAACTGACTATTTATATTATATCGACAATTTCCATGCTACACTAAACCACCGGATTTACAACTCGACCTCGAACCTGCCACAGGAAAAAGTCCAGTTGTAAACCAGCCCCCCACATCTTCCACAATTCGAGCACCTTGTAAATCACCAGGGCGGGTCTTACTATACCATTTAGAAGACCGAGGACACCACCCCAAAACGTTGTCGCGCACTGGATAAAATAAACAACCGCTCCGATAAATATTAAAAAATAGCCGCCACCGAAAGCGCTCCATGCATGTTCTCACCCTTACCTATGCCCGAAGCCTGACAAAATAAAAACCACACTTGCTAATGCAAACATGGCTTCCACGACTCATTGTACCACTCTTGCAATAATCGGTCAAGGACACAATAAGTATTTTTAGCCCCTTAAATCTGATCATCTAATGCATTTTCTCTGTTAACAAAGACGGGGTTTGTTACGATCTTGTTTGAGTAATTTTCTTCAATAAAAACCCTGTAATAATGTTTGCCCTGTTTAAGCTTTTCGTTGTCTTCCAGGATCAACCTGTTCGGGATGTAACACTCAAGGACCTGAATAGTGACCCCGTCCCTTATCAGATTTACTTTCAGCTTGTGCGGTTTAAAGTCCGTTGAATCCAGAGCGAGATGAACTCTGACAGGTTTATCGGAGTTCATCTCCTGGCCCATGATTATTCCGGCAGAATCGCCATTACCGCTCTTAACGTAAAACTCCGGCATCCTTAGATTGTAGCCTTCACCCTTAACAAGCACATAAAAATTACCGTTTTTTAGGGCCTCCAAAGCGTTTTCTTCAGTTTTATTTTTTACAAAAAGAATGTTCTGGTTGATATCGATCGGATCGCTTGACTTTGAGTAATCCAGCTCACCAGCCGCCCAGACTGGTTTCTGCCTTTTACCCGAACAGTATTCAACAAGCGCCTGATCCCAGGTTCCGCCAATGCCGCCGGCTTTGCGATAGCCCTCATAATACATGGCAAAACCTGTGTAACCGTGAGTGTCCAGAAGGCTGTCAGGATACATCGGCGTTACAACAGATATGGGGCCCCTTTTTTGAAGTGCGCTATAATTGACCGCATCGGGATGCGCCCAGAACACCAGCGCGTTTTTTGAGGCCGCGTAATCAATAAGACCCTGGTAAGGCGCCTCTCCCTGTTCGCCGTGGTACTGGTCGAATGGGAAAGACCTGTAAGGGAAGTTGTTGTAAGCTAGCAGCGCGCCCACAATGAACAAAATCCCGAACCTGTTCACTAAAAATGCGGCAGCGATCAAAATAAAAGGCCACAGTGAAACCGGGTTAAAAACCCCCGCCCGGGGGTTTGACAGCACTGGGAGGTTACAGTAATCCTGAGGGTCTTTCATACCTATTATAAGCAAGTGTTTGTTCCAACTGTTCATCACGAGATCATGGGAGAAGTAGTTCCCCGTCCAATAATAGAACGCCGCGGATTCCGTGCCGGGTATTATTACCATATCCGGGTTTTCCCTCTTAAGCTTCTCGATGTCGCCCAGATATTTCTCCGGGCCGAGCTCCATGATGGAGTTTTTCGA
>CAZSIW010000388.1:0-2128 GCA_964606755.1 uncultured Elusimicrobiales bacterium
TTCCTTATCGGTGAATATATAAACGGGTTTCTCGCCTTCCTTCTCGTCAACCCTGTAAAGCGGCAGTTTTCCGCTGGCCCTGAACGCGAGGAAATCCTTCCAGGTTACCTGTTTTTTGTTGAGCTTCTTCGTAAGGTTGTCCAGCTCGTTGAGGTTCTGAAGGATCTGGAGGAGTTTTTTGTTGTCGTACTTTTCGGACTGCTTCCCGTTCTGCAGTTTAAAAAACTCGACACCGTCCATGCCCTCGGCAAAAAGGAATTTATCAAGCTGGTCATCCGTGTGCAGGTACATTTCCTTTTTGTTCTTTTTTACTTTATAAAGTGGCGGCTGGGCTATATACACATACCCTTTTTCAATCAGGGGCGTCATCTGCCTGTAGAAAAATGTCAAAAGGAGGGTGCGGATGTGAGCGCCGTCGACATCGGCATCCGTCATTATGACTATCTTGTGATATCTTGCTTTCTCTATGTTAAAATCTTCCTGCCCTATGCCTGTTCCTATGGCTGTGATGAGCGTTCTTATTTCGTCATTGGCAAGCATTTTCGCGAGGCGTGATTTTTCAACGTTTAATATTTTTCCCTTTAAAGGAAGGATCGCCTGGAACGCCCTGTTGCGGCCCTGTTTCGCTGAACCGCCCGCGGAATCACCTTCGACAATGAACATCTCGCTTTTTTCGGGATCTTTTTCGGAACAGTCGGCAAGCTTGCCGGGCAGCGAAGCGCCGTCAAGCGCTCCCTTTCTTCTGGTGAGCTCCCTCGCTTTTCTTGCGGCTTCCCTCGCTTCGGCAGCGAGCACCGACTTTTCGATGATTTTGTTGGCTACCCCGGGGTTTTCTTCCAGAAAACTGCCCAACCCGTCATTGACGACAGACTTGACGATCCCCTCTACTTCGCCGTTCCCGAGCTTTGTTTTTGTCTGGCCCTCGAACTGCGGTTCCGGGACCTTGACGGATATTACAGAAGTCAGGCCTTCCCTGCAGTCATCGCCCGAAAGCGTGAGGTCTTTGATTTTTGAAACCTCGTTCTTTTTTACGTAATCATTTATGACCCTGGTCAGGGCCGAACGGAAACCCGAGAGATGTGTGCCGCCTTCGATAGTGTTGATGTTGTTGACGAACGAAAACACCTGTTCGTTGTACCCGTCGTTGTACTGCATCGCGATGTCGACGGTGATGCCGTCCCTTTCCTTGCTGAACGCGATCGGCTCAGGATGAAGCGGAGCTTTATTCGCATTAAGAAATTTGACAAACGTGACGAGCCCGCCTTCATAATTGAAGGTGTGCTCCTTATCATCTCTTTCGTCAATGATGGTTATTCTGGTGCCGGCGTTGAGGAACGCGAGCTCCCTGAGCCTGTTGGAAAGCGTGTCGAACGAAAAGTTTGTGTCCGTAAATATCTGGTTGTCGGGCTTGAAGGTGATCTTTGTGCCCCTGTCATCGGTTTTGCCTATCACCTTGACATCGGCCCTCGGCTTGCCGCGGTCATATTCCTGCATGTATATCTTGCCTTCGCGAAAAACTTCAACATGAAGCCACTCGGAAAGAGCGCACACGCATGTTATGCCGACACCGTGCAGCCCGCCGGACACTTTGTAGGAACCTTTGTCGAACTTGCCGCCGGCGTGCAGGACGGTCATGATGACTTCGAGCGCGGATTTGTTCTTGTACTTGGGGTGCGGGTCTACCGGGATACCGCGGCCGTCATCGAGCACCGTCAGGGAATTATCGTTGTGTATGGTAACGTCGATATTCTTAGCGTATCCGGCGAGCACTTCGTCGATTGAATTGTCTACCGCTTCGTAAACAAGGTGGTGCAGCCCCAGCGCGCCGGTGGAACCGATATACATGGCGGGGCGTTTTCTGACAGCCTCCAGCCCTTCCAGCACCTGTATCTTCGACGCGTCATATTGTTTTGCGTCTTTGTTCATTTGTTCTTCTGTCTTAGCCATCTATTTCTTCCTCCAGAATACCATTTTCTGTTTATTTATCGGTTTTTATTTTGATCTTTATGTATTTGATCAGCTTCTCGCGCCCGAAATGCTGGTTTATCTTGCTGATCAGTTCTCTTTTTCTAAGATTGACTTCCTGAAAGTGCGCGCTTGATGAAACTTCGACGAAAAGGGTGTTCTT
>CAZSIW010000389.1:0-2128 GCA_964606755.1 uncultured Elusimicrobiales bacterium
TGGCCGGCATGACTGGCACGGCGTTGACCGAGGCCTCGGAGTTCTGGGAAATATACAAGCTTGAGGTCATCGATATACCGACCCATAGAAAGATGATAAGGGCTGATCACGCCGACGTCATATACCGCACCATAGGTGAAAAATATAACGCCATAGTAAGCGAAGTCGAGAAACTATGGAAGAAGGGCCAGCCGGTTCTTATAGGAACAAGGTCAATTGACCAATCTGAAAAGATAGCCGCTCACCTTCGCAGGAAGGGTGTTCCTCACCAGGTGCTGAACGCGAAATACCACGAGATGGAAGCACAGATAATTTCACAGGCCGGAAGAAAAGGCGCAGTGACGATCGCGACGAACATGGCCGGCCGAGGCACCGATATAGTGCTTGGCGGAAATCCTGCTGACCCAGAAGAAGCCGAGTATGTTAAAAATTCCGGAGGGTTGCATATATTAGGTACAGAAAGACACGAATCCCGAAGGATAGACAACCAGCTCAGGGGCCGTTCGGGACGCCAGGGAGACCCTGGCTCATCGAGGTTCTACCTCTCGCTTGAAGACGAGCTGATGAGGCTCTTCGGTTCCGAGAGAATATCTACGATAATGGAAAAACTGGGCATGAAAGAGGGTGAAGACATCCAGCACCCGTGGATATCCAAGGCCATAGAGAACGCGCAGAGGAAAGTCGAAGCGATGAATTTCGACATCAGGAAACAGCTGCTCGATTACGACAACGTGATGAACAAGCAGAGGGAAGCGGTTTACCGCCTAAGGAACGAGATTCTGGAAGGGGAAGACCTGCAGCAGACCATAGCGGACATGTTGGCTGAAACCGTGGACGAGAAGATAGAGTTGTGGGCGCCGCCGAAATCCTATCCCGAGCAGTGGGACCTCGCGAGCCTTGACGCCTGGCTTTCCAGAAATTTCAACACGGGGCTTGCTCTTACGCAGGAAGACATACGCTACTGGCAATCCGACGCGATGAAGGAGCACTTGAACAAGCTCATCGATGAGGCTTACAAAAAAAGAGAGGACGAGCTTACAAAGCCTCTCCTTGACCATATAGAGAGGATGATCCTGCTTCAGATGATAGACAGTTCATGGAAAGACCACCTCTACGAGCTTGACCAGGTAAAACGCGGCATCGGCCTGCGAGCCTACGGCCAGAAGGATCCTAAGATAGAATACCAGAAAGAGTCCTTCAATATGTTCGAGCAGATGATGCACCGGATAAGAGAAACTACGGTGGAATATATTTTCAGGTTCAGGCTGGCGCCAGACCAGGTAAGGATGGCAAAAGCCGTTAGCCGGCAGAACAGCCCGGTCATGAACGCGCCGGCGCCGAAAATAAACGCTCCTCAACCCGTCAAACACGCCTCGGTAGACTCGATACCTAAAAAAATAGGCAGGAACGACCCGTGCCCCTGCGGCAGCGGCAAGAAATACAAGAAATGCTGCGGAATGAACGCTTAATAAGGAATGTAAATATGCCCATCAAGACAAAAGTCAAAACGAAGAGCGGCTTGAACAACGAGCTGAAAACCGAAGTGGCGCTTCTTCACCAGATAATAGAGACTATCAGCCAGTCGGAAAACCTTGATGTGCTTCTGCAGCACATAGCGAAGGTCCTTGCGGCTACTCTAAAGTTCGACAGCTCGTTTGTCTATCTGATAGATGGAAAAGTTCTGACTCTCCTTGGAGCCTGGCCGCCGCACCCGTACCAGGTCGGCAAACTGCACCTTGAAAGCGGAGAGGGTATCGCCGGCTGGGTCGCTCAGAACAAAAAACCCGTCTCTATACAAAAGAACGCCTTTACCGACCCGCGTTTCAAAGTTTTCTCCAACCTTCCCGAGGACCGCTATTCCTCTCTTCTTTCCGTGCCGGTAGTGCTTGACGACAAAACTATCGGGGTAATAAACCTGCAGAACAAAAAACAAAGAACTTTTTCTCCGGCCCTCATCAGGCTGATCGTAAGCGTGTCCAGCCAGGTATCACGCGCCATTGAAAGAACAAGGCTCTTCGAGTCGACGGCGAAAAAATCAAAACAGCTGGAGACTATCGCCCAGCTGTCGCGTTCTATAGTATCCAATACGTATACTCACGAGATACTTCAGCTGATAGTCGCGTTGACC
>CAZSIW010000390.1:0-2128 GCA_964606755.1 uncultured Elusimicrobiales bacterium
ACGTTTATTTGCAATTTTTCATCATCTCCGGCAGGGGGGTGGGGAATTTCCCCACCCTCATCCGGAACACCCGGATTATTATCGGTTTTGGCAAGAAATGTTGCCGTATTCTTTACGGACATTTTCCCCTGTTTGACCGCATCCTGAACTTCAGGGCCAGCCTCTTGTATTAATATGTACCAACGGACGGTCTTCCTGTCAGTCTTCAGCTGGCGTGATATATCAGAGATATTATCCCCGAACTTGTAAAGCTTCCAGCAGTTCAGCATCAGGTCGAGCTCTTTTAGCGAATTCTGTAGAATGTTGTTCTCTATGGCTTTCTTTAAGGGGTCTTTTTCAGGGTCTTTGAAGTCGGATATCGGTATTCTTCTTACAAGGCAGGTTTCCTGGCCGTTTCGTTTCATTGCTTCGTAGCGGTGATGACCGTTCAGGATAGGTGGTTTGCAGCCGATTCCGAAATCCACCAGGTCAAGAGGTGTGTTCTGCCCGTGCTCTTTGATGGACTCCATGAGGCTAAGGACCACTTTCTCATCGAGCCCTGCCCGGGATTGGAACCTCATGTCTTCGGCATCGATCGCATCCAGCCTCATCCTCTCCTGCTGATACTTGCCCATATCAAGCATTGAAGCCTCCCCCGCAGACTAAAAATCGTGAACCGTGAATATTACTTCAGAAGGGTTTTGATCCAGCCGAACGGGAGAACAGCAGGCGTTCTTTGTTTATAGTTTATGTATTCGGCCCCGAACCTGGTTTCCAGGTAGATGTCTTCTTTCTTAGCCAACCGCTTTAATGCGGCGCACAGAATGACGGGAATGACCAGGCACAGCCATGAGTTCAGCAGGAAAGCTATTCCGGTGGCGATAAAAAAAGCCCAAGCAGCATAGAGAGGGTGGCGGCAAAGACCATAGACGCCGCTGGTTATCAGTTTGCCTTTTGTGTACGCGTGTTGGACGCTTATCACAGCGGAGAGCCATATAAATATGCCTACAACAATTAATGCTACGCCTGCCGCGGCAAGCATACGGTGAGGCAGGAAACTCATCTCAAATAACGGTTTAAGCCGCCTGGCTATCATAATGACGGGAACAGCGATGACCAGCGAGAGCAAAGCGAAAAGCGGTCCGGCACCCCAACGGCTCATAGTATACCCCCTTTATATTTACTTGACCCCGGTTACGGACAGACCCATCAGATCACTTTTTACCTCGGATCTGTTCAGCCTCGTTCCACCAAGGACGGTTTTGAGCTCTTCTGCGAGGTATGAGGCGTTTAACGATGACAAAAAACCTTCGCGTATTTCTTTGGCACAGGCAAACAGCATCAGATATTTTACCAGCGGGTTTATGTCCCTGCGAAAATCGCTTATAAAATATCTCCCGCCGGGTTTCAGGACGCGGTGTATTTCGTCGAATATGCTTTTCGGGTTCTCCCACTCGTGCAGCGATTCGTTCGCGAAAACCCCGTCGAACGAGTTGTCGGGGAAAGGGAACTTGTTTACCGCGTTATGCTGAACATATTTGACCCTGTCTGACAGGGCATACTCTCCCGCATTTTTTTCGGCTACGCCGATCATGGCGGGGCTGATCTCCAAACCGGTGAGGCGGGTGCCTTTAGTTCTTTTCAGCCACTCAAGGCCGACATATCCCGGGCCGGGCCCTATCTCGAGTGCCGTTCCCGACGATATCCCGGAGTTTATTATTTGATCAGTTTCGATCCATCCTCTGTCTCTGAGTTTTCTTTTGAACTTATCAAATATTTCAACGTTGAATTCGTTTTGGATGCCTTCATTAGTTTCAACTATTCGAGCCCCGACCATTAAGCCTCCCGGAATACGGCAATAAAAAACCATACTATGATGCAAGTATGGTTTCCATAGAATTATTTTACAAATTAGTTTGGGGCGGGTCAAGGGAATTGCGCGAGACAGGTGTCCCGGTTACGGATACTTCACCCGCACCTGTTCTCTAAAGTCAACGCCGCTGGGTCGTGTGAGTTAAAGTGTGAGTGCTATTTCAGCAGCTCGAGCACTTCGTCAGTCGTTAAGACCTTGGAAAATACACCTTTCAAGGCGGCGAGGAAAGAGTTCTGGACGTTAAGGGCTGATACTTCAGCGCCGTGAATACTGATG
>CAZSIW010000391.1:0-2122 GCA_964606755.1 uncultured Elusimicrobiales bacterium
CGTTCCTTGCCACCGGCCACCAGCCCTGTCGGCCGAAGCACTTTAGCAGTTGAAAATAAACCTTTAGAGGAGGAATCATATAAGGAAATCCAAAAATCAAATATCAAAAATCAAAAATTCATTATAACAAGTTCACCGAAAGCGATCACCTTAATTTTGATATTTGATCTTTGATATTTGATATTAATAATATTCATTCCGTTTGTGCTGTTTCGCGAACTCTATATATTCCACGGCCCTGTTTTTGATCAGAACTTTGTCTTCTTCGGTGACCTCGCGTTTCACGCGGGCCGGAATACCCAGCACCATCTGTCCATCGGTTATCTTTGTGCCTTCCGTTACAACGGCCCCGGCGGCCACTATGCAGTTGTCGCCTACTACCACGCCGTCAAGGAGAATGGCGCCCATGCCTATAAGGCAGTTGTCGCCAATCTGGCAGCCGTGCAGTATAACCCCGTGGCCGACAGTGACATTGCGCCCGATGATCGTTGGCTGGCCGTAGTTGGTGTGTATTATCGTGCCGTCCTGTAGGTTCGTGGCTTCTTTTATGATGATGTCTTCCACATCCCCTCTCAGCACGCACCCGGGCCAGATGGAAACGTCTTTTGCGAGTTTTACCTTGCCGAGAACAAGTGCCGTTTGAGCGACATAGCAAGTCTGGTGTATCTCAGGTTTATGGCCGTTGTAGTTTTTGATCATTTTTTACGCTCCTTTAACAGTGCGAAATGTAATCAAGAAATTCCAAAATTCCTTTTTTGTATATGGACGGCTGGAATATTTCGAGCTCACCCACCGCGAGGTTTTTTGCGGATCTCAGATCATCGTCCGTTATGGCCGCCTGAGCGTCATTATCTCTGGTGTCATCAACCATTTGATAGAACATCCCTGTGTTAAGGCCGAAATTAAAAAGAGGCCCGTTAAGCCCCCTGTCTTTAAAATTATCATCCGCGTAAAATATTCCGGCGCAGCTGAAACCCATAAGCAGCCCCGTCTTAAGTTTTATCATCTCATTATATCGCTTTTTGTCAGGGCTGTTTTGCTCCTTCTCCATCAACTGGCCGTAACACATCCTGTTTACTATCTCCAAAAGCGATTCCGACACGGCCGGGCTGAAAGATTTATTAAGGATCTGCATCGCTTTCGTGTACAACATATCTCCCAGTATAACGGCGCTTTGCGCTCCATACTTTACGTTCAGGGATATGTTGCCCCTGCGCTTCGGCTCGCTGTCCATAATATCATCGTGCACGAGGCTTGCGGTGTGGATAAACTCAACGGCGGCGGCAAAAGCGCACAATTTATCCATCGCGCGGCCCTCGATCCTGCCCTTTGAAACCATCTTTGCGCACATAAGCGCGAGGAACGGCCTTATATACTTTGCCTCGCCGTTAAAATACGGCTCGATATACCGCCTTATCTCCGCCATATCAGTGACATGGCTTTTGACTATGCTTTTCACCGATTCAAGCTCTTCATGCACCGGCTGATATATCGTTCCTAACGCGTCCATAAAAATATCCCTATTGAAATCGCAGAGCTAACGGAAGCATACAAACCCGCTGTTAACCCCGATAACGGCATCAGCTTCATGTTATCATCATGATAGCTGTATACCATTTTGATGTTCCGGTACGCCAGCGGAAGCGTTACAAGAGATATCAGCAGCGCCGGCGTGCGATAAAATACGCTTAAAAATAAAACATATAAATACGTGAAAACGACCATAAATATATATACCCTCGACGCGGCCTTTTTACCCAGCCTTACAACCATAGTTTTTTTGCCGCTTTTAAGATCCGCGTCATGATCAGGGAATTCGTTTATCCATAATATAAGAAAGGTCAGAACGGCAAACGGCACAGACATCAAAACCACATCAAGGTTTATTACACCGGCATGAATGTAATAGCTTCCGGAAGTGATCAGAAACCCGTAACACAACCCCACCATGATCTCGCCCACGTAAAAGGAGTTTTTAAAATACGAATAAAAAGCAACCGTCAACAGCCCGATCAGGCCCAGAACCAGCACGACCGGGCCTGTTTTGAACGCGAGGTAAACACCCGCTGCGGCGCTTAAGGCAAAAAACGTGACGGCGCCCGCCAGCACCTTGAGAACCGCA
>CAZSIW010000392.1:0-2098 GCA_964606755.1 uncultured Elusimicrobiales bacterium
ATCGCAAAAGGCACATGGAGGATATTGGCAAGCGTCTGCGCGAGCAGGGTCTTGCCGGTACCGGTCTTTCCTATAAGAAGAATATTTGATTTCTGGAGTTCAACGTCACCCTTTTCTTTGCCGGCGGCTTTCTGCTCTAGCCGGCGGTAGTGGTTGTAGACCGCAACGGACAACACCTTTTTCGCGTGGTCCTGGCTTATGACATACTCATCCAATACCGCGTTTATCTCCCTAGGTTTGGGCAGGCCCTTGATCGAGCGTTTTGATTCTTCAGCCTCTATCTTTTCAAGCAGGTCGCTGGAATTTCTTATACACTCTTCACAGACATAAACCCCCTGCCCTCCGATAAGCCTGAGGCCGTGAAGTTTTCCTCTGTGACAGAAAACGCATGCATAATCTTTATTTTCGGTTGTCATTAATACCTCAGAAAGCTATCAGTCTTCAGCTGTCAGCCATCAGCTGGAATCAAAAAGACTTTGTCTCTGCTGAACGCTGAAGACTGACGACTGAAAGCTTAGTTACTTTTTCTTCGTTTCTATCACTTCGTCAATTATTCCGTATTTCTTCGCGTCCTGGGCGGACATGTAGAAGTTTCTCTCCGTGTCCTGGCGAATCCTGTCCAGAGACTGCCCGGTATGACTCGAAAGTATTTCTATCAGTTTATCTTTTGTGGAGAGCAGCTCCTGCGTTTCGATATTTATGTCGGTCACCTGGCCGGAAATTCCTTCCCCGTAAATAAGCGGCTGGTGTATCATCACTCTAGAGTGTGCCAAAGCAAACCTCTTGCCTTTGGCGCCTGCCGCAAGAAGGAGAGCACCGAACGACATCGCCATACCCATGCATATCGTTGTTATTGGACACCTGATGTACTGCATGGTATCGTAAACGGCAAGCCCTGCAGTTACCATGCCGCCGGGTGAATTTATGTAGAGATTGATGTCTTTGTCAGGGTCCTCGGCTTCGAGATAAAGCAGCTGCGCGATAATGAGGTTGGCAGAATCCGTGGTTACCGCCCCGCCGTAACCGCCAACAAAAATGATCCTGTCTTTCAAAAGCCTTGAGTATATATCGTAGCCTACAGCAGCGCCCTGGTTCCAGCGTTCGATAATTGTCGGTACTAATGCCATATAACCTCCATAAAAACAAAATTAGAAATTTGTTCGCTTTGCTCACGAAATTAACGGCAAAGGCGAAATTTGCTCACTGCGTTCGCGAAATTAGCATCGACCAACTTCTCTGAGGTTTAAATTTCGTCCGCATTTGGCGGACTAATTTCAAGTTTCACGAGCGAAGCGAGTATATTTCAAACTGTTTTTTCTTTTATTTTCGCATTTTCCAGCAGGAATTTGAATATCTTGTCTTCCTTCATCGCTGACTCTATACTCTCTTTGTTTTTCTCGAAATACTGCTCCGCGGTCTTTTCCTTGCCGGGGTTGCGCTTTTTTATCTCTTCCATCTCTTTTTTAAGGTCTTCTTCCGTTACCTCGATCTTTTCTTCTTTAGCAATGCCGCTTATTATGTAGGATATCCTGACGTTCCTCTCGGCCTCTTTCATAAGCTTTTCTTTTCCCTTCTCTATGTAGCTGTCCATGGCCTCTTTCTGAATCTTCTGATAAGAAAGGTAGTTCTTTGTCTTATCAACCAGATGTTTATACTGCTCGCCTACAAAAGACTCTGGCACGTCAAAACTGTTCTCTTTTACGAGGTGGTCTATCACCTGGCCCTTTATGCTTTCATCCAAATGCCTCTTCTCTTCCACATCCAGGCTTTCTTTTATTTTTGTTTTAAGCTCATCTATGTTCTGAACTCCGAGGTCTTTAGCGAATTCGTCATCCAGCGCCGGCAGCTGCTTTTCCTTAATATCGGTTACAACAGCCTTAAAAACGACTTCCTTTCCGGCAAGCTTCTTGTCCGGAGCTTCTTTCGGGAAAATAACTTTTATATCTTTCTCCTCGCCTTTCTTTGCGCCCATCAGCCCTTCTTTGAAACCCGCTATCATCTGGGCGGAGGACATATCAAGCATCTGGTTCTTAGCCTTGAGCTCTTCCGCTTCTACTCCATCGACAAAAGCCGAATAATCTACGCTGACAAAATGATT
>CAZSIW010000393.1:0-2085 GCA_964606755.1 uncultured Elusimicrobiales bacterium
TTTCTTTTTGGCCTGGTCGAACGTCAACCCTTTGGCGAGCAGTTCGCCAAGCATCCTGTTGTGGCTGTGTTCGCTAAGAGATGTGGCTATCAGGTCGCCCAGGCCGGCAAGGTAATAAACCGACTTCTTATGCCCGCCAAGGGCTTCTATAAGGTCGGCCATCTCTTCAAGCGCGCGGGTGAGATACGCCGCTTCAAAATTTATGCTGTCTATTTTTGCGCCGTGTATGATGCCGAGGCCGATAGCGTAAATGTTCTTTAATATGCCCGACCACTCAACGCCGATAACATCATCGGAAAACCTTGTGCGGAATTTCGCTGTTTCCACCACCTGCGCCACTTTGTAGAGCGTTTCCCTGCTTTTCCCGGCAAGAACCACGCCGCACGGCAGGTCGCGGGCGAACTCGTTTGCTATGGACGGCCCGGAAAGCACTATGATCTCGTTCTGGCAGAACACAGTTTTAAGAAGCTCAGATGACGTGCGGTAGGTGGTTTCTTCGAGGCCCTTGCTCAGGTTCACCACTATCGTGCTGGGGCTTATAACGGTGTTGCACGTGTTATTTAACACGTTGATTATATAGGTAGACGGCAGGGCCACGAACACTATGTCCTTATCAGCAAGGACTTTGTTCACATCGGTCGCAGCGGAAAGGTTGGGGCTCAGCTTACTTATGCATTTTAAACACTTTGTGTTTTTATGAGACTTGTTAACTTCATCCGCCACGTCCTGAAAATAATCCCAGCCGACGACTTTGTGGCCGTTCCTTGCGATGTTGTTCGCTATAGCCGTGCCCATGTTCCCCAAACCTATCATCCCGATCTTCATCAGTTGGCTCCCATAACCTGAAAATTACCGTATTTTGGTACGGTGATGCTTCAAATCTTATAGCTATCTCTATTCTACTTGCTGAGGCTCAGCAAAAACGCGAGGTTTTCATCTGCGCTGATCGAATGTGGGGCGTTCTTGGGCATGAATATGAAAACCCCGGGCTCCATCCTGATCTTTGCGCCTTTTAACACGAACGTGCCTTTGCCCTTCATTACCGTCACCGAGCCCTCCATTGTTGAGGTGTGCTCGGAAATGGCTGTCCCTTTGGCAAGACACATAAGAGTGTGGTTGGAACTCTCGCCCTTGGCGACAACGGTGCTGAACACGCCTTCTTTCGGGAACTCCATTATCTCAAAAAGGTTCTTTATTGTCTGTTTTGCCATTAT
This sequence comes from uncultured Elusimicrobiales bacterium, assembly GCA_964606755.1. Classification (GTDB taxonomy): domain Bacteria; phylum Elusimicrobiota; class Endomicrobiia; order Endomicrobiales; family CAZSIW01; genus CAZSIW01. The sequence continues at coordinate 1,215 of CAZSIW010000393.1, forward strand.
TCTCTCCCGCCACGGCGGGCATGCCCGCCTTAATCTCAAATTTCAAATATAAAATCCTTTCCTTAAGGAGAATACCTCTTTTTTAGCGAGATTTCAAGCTTGTAAACCGCTAAAAAAACATATACAATAAAACCCATGAATATATACCTGTTAATTGTTTTATTTATACTCGTATTCCAGTACCTGCTCGATTTTGTAGTCGAGTACCTGAACATGAAGCACGTCTCCCTTGACCTGCCCAAAGAGTTTGAGGGGTATTACGACAACGAAAAATATAAAAAATCGCAGCAATACCTCAAGACGAACACTGGGTTCAAACTGGTTGAAGACACGTTCTTTCTTGTTGTAGTAATCGCCTTTATCGTTTCGGGCGGGTTCAACTACGTGGACCTGCAATCAAGGAGTTTTGGGTACGGCTATATCATAACCGGCCTTATTTTCTCCGCCGTGATTATATTCGCCCTGCAGCTGCTGAAACTGCCTTTTTCCTACTACGGCACGTTCGTAATCGAAGAGAAGTTCGGCTTCAACAAAACCACGTTCAAAACGTTCGTTCTTGATATAGTGAAAAGCTGGGCGCTGACCATACTCATAGGCGCGCCGGTCCTGGCGGTAATACTCTGGTTCTTCGACAGGATGGGCGGGCTGGCATGGTTCTACTGCTGGACGGCGGTCACACTGTTCCAGATATTTTTGCTTTTCGTGGCCCCTGTAGTTATAATGCCCCTTTTCAACAAATTCATCCCGCTGGAAGAGGGCGAGCTTAAGTCGTCCATAGAGAACTATGCGAAAGCGCAGGATTTCAAGATGAAGGGGTTGTTCAAGATGGACGGCTCCAAACGCTCGACCAAATCGAACGCGTTTTTCACCG
>CAZSIW010000394.1:0-2077 GCA_964606755.1 uncultured Elusimicrobiales bacterium
ACCGATGTAAAAAGCATCACCACTCCCCACAAAAGCCAAGTCTTTATTCCGAACGCAAGCAGGGTGAGCGTAGCAAGCACCGCCTGAAGGAACCCTATGAACAACAATCCCTTGACTATCGCGTTCACCATCGAAGAAAACGTCGATACGATCTTGTTTTTGTACTCTTCGCTCAGGGGAATGACGGCTTTAAATTTTAAAAGCATCTTCGGGCCGTCTTTAAAGAAGTAAAAAAGTGAAAACACTGTGACGAAAACATCAAAAATAGCCCCCAACGCCGTTTTTGATGCTTTGTTTATAAAATGCGCCGTAGAATTCCCCAACAGGTCCAGAGAATTGTTAACGATCTTCTGCCAGTTGAACTCAAAACCCTGCTCAACGAGCCACTGGCCGAATGCAGTATGACTGAAATTAAGAGGCACGGAATTATTAAGCTTTTCGATCAGGGCAAGGGTCTGGGGCCCCGCGCTCTTGTAAAGTTTTATGCCCTGAACTATCACTATGTCCGAGATAAGTATAGTCGGTAAAAGGATGCTTAGAACTATAATAATACAACTTAAAAAAGAAGCGATCCCGCGACTGCCGCCGGCGAGCTTCAGGATAATTTTAAACAGCGGGTAAAACAGCGTGGCAAGAGCGGCCGCGACTATTATCTGCGTCAGGAAGGGTCTTATGATGAAAAGAAAGATCGCCAAAAAAATAGCGAATACGGCCAGGATAAAATACTTGCTGAACTTTTTTTCGTCGAGAATACCTGTTCTTGAATCCATCGATCCTCCCTGAAAACCGTAGACGCGTTTTGCGCGCCCGGGCTGGATATTTGTTATTTCGTATCGCCCTTTGAAATACTGCTGAGCCTCTGGGTCATCTCAAGCTGAAGGGTCGCCGCCCTCAGCTCCTCATCCCTCGCGGTGTTGAGCCTTGAAATGCCCACTGACAAACCTGAAACAAGGAACATATAGAAAATACCGACTGCCACAATGAACGCCAGCATCAGTTTGAGTTCTTTTCTCATGGAAGCTGTGACGAATATATATTTCTGACTTTCGTGAAATATCCTTTCGCGAAATCACTGGCATAGTCGGGATAGGTCCACTCCAGCCGTTTGAACTCTTTGCCTTTATAGAGCATTGTTATTTCCGCGTATATCCCGTCCGACAAATATATCCTGTGGCTGAAATCTTTGGTAGACGCCAGAACAAGCTTTGACTGGGCCAGATAGCCCGGGTCAAGGTTGACCTTCCTTTTTCCATTGGAAACGAACCGCTGTTCCAATTCGTTTGTCCTCACCTTTATACCCGCCAGATCGCCCGGATCGATAGGTTTCTCAAAGCTCACCCACTGTCTCAACAGTGGTTTTCCCATCTCTTTTGCGTAATAATCGGTGAAATCGAAATCGATGACGCCGCTTTTGGAATCTATCCTGCCGAACTCCTCTTCCAGGAGTTTTGCGGCCTGTCCCATATCCTCTAACGAAGACGCGATGACCCCCGAGAAAAATTTAACCCTGGTCGTAGGGTTTATCGTTCCCATAGGCACCTTCCACAAATATTTCGCTGCTCTTGAAACCAGAAACCAGCCTGTAAACAAAAAAGTACCCCAGGGGTTTGAGCTCGTTCGTCATTATATCGAACCCGATGTGCTGTCCCATGCCGAAGGTGACTGCGACAGCCAGCTCGCTTTTCGTAAAGAAAGCTATTGCTGCGAGCGCGACGAACAGCTCTATCGAGTGCAGGAAAAGGTAAAGACCCTTGAGTTCGCAGTTGTGACAGACCTCGAAGAAATGGAGAACATCCACTTTCCAGGGATGCTGCCGCCAGTAGTCGAAAAAATGGTCCAAATCTATGAACACTCCGACAAGGAACGAGACGATTCCTATCTCCGCTGACTTTGTCGCTCCATACGCGCCCAGGCTCAATACACCGGAGGTGATTATGTGTTTTGGAAGTTTCATTTTATGAACTTGTCCTCGGGGTTAAACGGGCTTTTAACGAAAAACGCCTTTGTGGGCTCGTCCGTATCGTTTATGATGTCGTGCCTGTCTTTTATAAAAAGTCTGAAAACGTCTCCGGCGGCA
>CAZSIW010000395.1:0-2059 GCA_964606755.1 uncultured Elusimicrobiales bacterium
AATGAAAGAAGGTTTTGAATCGCTTGGTTTTAACACCGGCACGAGCGTTTCCCCTATCATACCGATACTTGTCGGAGAAGACATGAAAGCGTTCCAGATGTGGCGCATGCTGTTCGACGAAGGTATTTTTGCCTCACCCGTGGTAAGCCCCGCGGTGCCAGAAGGAGCGGCTATAATAAGGACGAGCTACATGTCTACCCACACCGACAAACACCTGGACTTCGTCCTTGATTCCTTCGAAAAGGTAGGCAAGCAGCTGGGCATCATACAAAGCGGCATAAAAAGGAAAAAAACAGATCAGAAAGCGGTTAAGTTCGCCTTCTCGCGGGAAAAAATGATAAATGCCACAAAAAGCTGGATAAAAAATTACTCGTGGTTCAACGGGAACAAACCGGGAGATAAATAAATGGTCAAAATCAAGAAACTCGAATCGAAAAAAGAGATGATGGAGTTCATCAAGTTTCCGTGGCTGATCTACAAGAACGACAAGAACTGGGTATCGCCCCTGATAGACGACGTCAAGTTCACGCTGACAGAGAACCCGTTCTGGGAACACGCCGAGCAGGCGCTTTTCATGGCGTATGACGACTCCGGAAACCCGCTAGGAAGGATAGCCGGCATAATTGACAGGAACTATATAGAGTTCCAGGATGAAAATGCGGGCTTTTTCGGTTTTTTTGAGTGCATAAACGATAAGGAAATAGCGCAGGCTCTCTTTGACCAGGTAAAATCGTGGCTGGTGTCAAAAGGCATCAAGCTGATGAGGGGCCCGATGAACCCTTCCACGAACGATGAGATAGGTTTCCTCTGCCAGGGCTTTGAATCCTCGCCCAGGCTGATGATGCCTTACAACCCGTCATACTACCTCGAACTCGCAGAAAAATGCGGTTTGAAATACGCCAAGGAAGTCTACGCCTACAACATGCTTATTTCAGATGAACCGCTCAAAAGGCTTGAGAGGGTGTCAAAGATAGCGTACGCGAAGGTGCCGGGCCTCACGGTGAGAAAGCTCGACACCAAGAATTTTGAAGAAGAGATCGAAAAAGCAGTGGAAGTCTATAACCTGGCGTGGGAAAAGAACTGGGGGTTCGTCCCGTGGACCAAGAAAGAGTTCTACACGATAGCAAAGCGCCTTAAGGACCTGCTTCTGCTCGATACCACCCTTCTTGCCGAGATAGGCGGAAAACCCGTGGGAATGCTTATAGCGGTGCCTGACTACAACTTTGTAATGCAAAAGATGAACGGCAGGCTTTTTCCTTTCGGCATCTTGAAATTTCTTTATTATAAGAGTAAAATTAAGGCGTTAAGGCTTATGATAATGGGTGTTGTGAAAGATTACAGGCAGCGCGGCATTGAAGGCATAATGTATTGCGAGGCCTTGAAAAACTCAATGAAAAACGGCTTCAAGGAATGCGAGTTTTCCTGGATACTAGAAGACAACGTGATGACGCAGCGCGCCGCCGAAATGATGGGCGGGCACTTGTATAAAAAATACAGGATATACGAAACGGTTTTATGATAGAATGCGAAATTCCCGGCGACTGGATTTTGCAAGAATCTAAAGGAGGCTAAAATGGCTATGAAGAAAGCAGTGACTGCTAAGAAAGTATCTGCCAAGAAAGCAAAAACGGGGCCCGAGGCTTGCATAACGGAAGTGATCGAGACACCATCCGTGGTTTGCGTAGAGGAAAAACCCTCGAAAAAAAGTACCGCGTCTTACCCCAACTCCTATGTGTTGATAGATTATCCGAAAGACAACGAAATGATAATTGGCGGGTCTCACTACGCGGTCAGGATAGGCGCGTCAGGCGAAGGCGCTGTCGAGCTGCAGATCAACGGGCCGGAATGGCTGCCCTGCAGGTTTAACGCCGGTTATTGGTGGTACGATATGCATGACCTCAAAGCCGGAGCAAAAAAAATAACCGCAAGGCTCCTTGACAGCACGGGCAAAGTCATAAAGAAATCGCCTGTCTGTAAAGTAACCGTAAAATAGAAGCGTAAGCAATATAAGATCCCGGGCAGATGCGCTGATTTGAAACAGTGCATCTGCCTTATCTAA
>CAZSIW010000396.1:0-2043 GCA_964606755.1 uncultured Elusimicrobiales bacterium
ACAGCCCACTATCTCTGTGGCGACCGATCCGCTGGACACCCTGCTTACAAAATTCGATGGATTCCGCGGGTCTCACGTCTGGGAAAACCATCCGGATCTTCAGTCCCTCTCCGAACTTGCCGAATCGGCCCGGCTCGCGGCAAAAAGCACCCGCGAGAACCTGTGGCCGAGGCTGCAGGTCTCAGCTAAAAGTTCGATAGATTATCCGAATGGGCCCGTCATAGAGAGTTTCAATCAGAACACGTTTGGCGCGGCTCTGACTTTTCCGTTGTTCGAAGCCGGTTCGACAAAGAATCGCTCTAACGACAGCCTCGAACAGGAACAGGCCGCCAGATTGCGGGAAGGCCAGCAGAAAACGGATTTCACGCGCGACTGGGACAAAACGCTTGACCAGCTCGTCAATCTGGACCAGCAGAGGCGGTTGAGCGAAGAGGCTTCTATAGAAGCGGGAGAGCTGGCGCGTATAACGTTCCAGTCTTACAAATCCGGCGGCGCCACGTATCTGGAAGTGCAGAACGCAAACTACGGCGAGCTTGGGTCAAAGATACAGGTCGCGCGGATAAAAGCGCAGACGCTTATGAACCTTGCTGTCCTGGCCAGCCTCGCGCAAGAGTCGGTCGCCTCTAAAGGGGTACACAAATAATGTGGAAAATAACCGAAATCTACATAAGGACGCTTAATAAGTTCGCCGACAAAGACAGATCTTTGGCCTACAGATATTTTTCGCTGGCGGCGGGCTCAGTGTTTTTCATTTACATCGTTCCCATCGTTCTTATTCTTCTTGGCAATCATGTGGTTGGCGGAATACATTTTAGATGGCCGAGATATATCGAGATCCTGCTGGCTCTGGTGCTGATGCCGGCCGGAATATTTATCATGTCGTGGGCGATACTGGTCCAGTGGGTGATCGGCGGGGGAACACCGTTCCCGGGCGCGCCGACTAAACGCCTGATAACCGCGGGGCCGTACGGCTTTGTACGAAACCCGATACAGCTGGGAGCGAACCTCTACTATTTCGGCGCGGGCACGCTCGTCAGCTCGCTTAACAACGGGCTGTTTTGCTTCGCGGTCGGGTTCACGATAGGCAGCCTTTACCACAAGTTTATCGAAGAAAAAGAGCTGGAGATGAGGTTCGACGAGGAGTACAGGGAATACAAAAATGCCATCCCCTTTATTATTCCTATATGCCGGAAACATAATAAACTGAAAGGAGAACAAAAATGAAACCAAGGATCGCCGTTGCCGCGGGCATAATCATCGTCATTTTTGCGGCAGTCATACTGCTTGAACGGGGGCAAGATTTTTATTATGCCGGCACCGTAGAAGCGACCGAGGTGGACGTCTCCGCGCGTGTCAGCACCGTTATAGACCGCGTCAACGTGCGCGAGGGCGACAAGGTGAAAAAGAACGATATCCTGGCTACATTAACAGGAGAAGATATCCGCGCCGTGTACGACAACGCTGAACGCGATTTCAGGCGCGCCTCGGAGCTCATAAAGGTGGGGTCGATCAACCAGGGCGATTACGACCGCCAGAAATACCGTTATGATGACGCGCGCATACGCATTGGCTGGCTTACGGTGGCGTCACCTACGAACGGGACTGTGCTTACAAGGTACCACGAGCCGGGCGAGATGGTGAGCCCGGGAACGAAGCTTCTGGCGCTGGCCGACCTCGACATTGTCTGGGCTTATGTATACGTGCCCCAGCCGATGCTCTCGGTGATTAAAACCGGCATGGAGGTCAAGGCATATGTGCCCGAATCGAACATGAGAGAGATCACGGGAAAAATAGTCAAGATAAACGACGAGGCCGAGTTCACGCCCAAGAACGTTCAGACCCGCAAGGAGCGGACCAGGCTCGTATACGGCGTAAAGCTTGAGTTCAGCAACACCGACAACTTCTTAAAGCCCGGCATGACGGTAGAAGCGAAACTGCCGGAGAAATAGAGAAATTCAAAAATCAAACATCAAAGATCAAAAATATATTTGTATAGTTCAAAAGTCAAGTTGACAGTTTTAGAAAATGCTGTTGTAATAAGGA
>CAZSIW010000397.1:0-2042 GCA_964606755.1 uncultured Elusimicrobiales bacterium
TCAATATACAGCGCGGAGCCGTTGTCAGCGGCGTCAACTATCCCGACAGGATATAGGATTTGACAACCCCGGGCGGCACCAGCCTGGCCCAGCAATATCCGTGCTGGCATTGGATGGAGGACAAGATGAACGGTGGCGCGCCTAACGAAACGGATTATATAGTTTTGAAAGACGCCATCCGCGGCATCCAGCAGGCCGAATATACATGGTCAAGCAATTGCCCGTCGCCTGACTACATCTATTTTGGCGCGAACTTCACCTCCGCCCTGTCAGGCGTGACTTACATGACTAACACGATCACCATTGAAGCGTACACGGAATAAGAACTGTTCTATCCTTTGTCTCCCTCTCCGGACTTAAGACTCTGTCTTTGCCGGGGAGGGAGATTTTTTTTAGTCCACTCATAACGTTATAAAAATATTTATGATTAACCCGCCGGAGGTGTGAGAACAGCCCGCCAGTTCTATTTTCATTTGATTTTATGTATAATATTGATGCGGTTCAAGAGGCACAATACACCTACGGAGGCTTACAGTCATGGCTAAGCAGCAGTTGTCGGAACTTCAGATAGAACGCTCAAAATTCAAACCGGTCCTGCCGTCTATACTTGCCGGCGGCCCGGCGTCGGTAGTGGCGATTCAAGGCAAGGGAACCCAGAGTGTTTCCGATCAGGAAACGGTAAAAAGGCTCTTTAAAAATACATACGGCATGCCTTCCATAAGATTCGCCAAGGGCGCCAGCAAGGCGCTTGCCAAAAAAGTCATAAGGGTGGGCGTGGTGCTTTCCGGCGGGCAGGCGCCGGGCGGGCACAACGTGATAGGCGGTCTGTTCGACGCCCTGAAAAAAGCAAACCCGAAAAATATGCTCATCGGGTTTCTCGGAGGCCCCTCAGGCATACTTGAGAACAAGACCGTAGAGATCACGGCCCCGCTCATGGACGCTTACCGCAACACCGGCGGCTTCGACATGATCCAGTCGGGCAGGACAAAGATAGAGAGCGACGAGCAGTTCGCGCAGGCGAAGAAAAATATTATTGACAATAAAATAGAGGCTCTCGTGGTGATAGGCGGCGACGATTCCAACACCAACGCCGGGCTGCTGGCGGAATATTTCAAGGGCCAGGGCGCCGGTATAAGCGTCATAGGCGTCCCGAAAACCATAGATGGAGACCTCAAGAACGAACCCATCGAGGCCTCGTTCGGTTTCGACACGGCTACCAAGATCTATTCCGAGCTCGTCGGCAACATCTGCCGCGACGTCAACTCTGCCCGGAAATACTGGCACTTCGTGCGCCTGATGGGAAGAAGCGCTTCTCACATCACGCTCGAGGTCGGGTTCAAGACCCAGCCGAACATCGTGCTTATCGGCGAGGAAGTCCTCGCCAAAAAGATGACTCTGGCGCAGGTCGTCGACAGCATCGCGCTCGTCATAGCAAAACGCGCGGCGCTTAAGAAGAATTTCGGCGTCCTGCTTGTGCCCGAAGGCTTGGTTGAGTTCATACCCGAGATGAAGGAGCTTATCTCGGCCTTGAACGACTCGCTTGCAGATAACGAGAGCTCTCTTTCCTCTATGTCCAGCATAGATGAGAAAAAGAATTTCCTTTACACGAAACTTCCCGCGCATCTTGTTTCGCTCATGCAGTCGCTTCCGTCAGGGATCGCCTCCCAGCTTATGCTCGACCGCGACCCGCACGGCAACGTGCAGGTGTCTTTGATAGAAACGGAAAAACTTCTCGTGGATATGGTAAAGGCCAGGCTCGCCCAGATGAAGAAAGACGGAACCTTCATCGGCAAGTTCGCGGCCATAACGCATTTCTTCGGCTACGAGGGCCGCTGCGGCGCGCCTTCCAATTTCGACACGAACTACACTTACGCCCTGGGCTACAACGCGTCGGTCCTTGCGCTCAACGCCCTGAGCGGCTATATTTCTTCGGTGCGCGGCCTCGTGAAAAATCCGCGGGAATGGCAGTGCGGAGGAGTGCCTCTTACGATGATGATGAACATCGAAAGAAGGAAAGGCAAGGAAAAGGCGGTCATCCAGAA
>CAZSIW010000398.1:0-2024 GCA_964606755.1 uncultured Elusimicrobiales bacterium
TAAAATCCAAATTTTGGAAACTATAGTTATCAAAAAAGGAGGGATCATACTATGAAACTCAGTGCGCGAAACATGTTGAAAGGAAAAGTGGTGGAGATTAAGTTGGGAACGGTTATGGCAAAGGTTAAAGTTGATATCGGTAACGGAAACATCTTGACTTCGCTCATTTCCAAGGAAAGCGTAGATGATCTCAAGCTTAAGCGCGGTTCTCAGGTTTATGCCATTGTCAAATCTACAGAAGTGATCATTGCTGTAGAATAATTGTAAATTGAGAAAAACACAAAAATGTATTAAAAAAATGTAAAGATACTAAAAGGTAGCATATAAAAATCATCGAAAGTTTTCGTTCCGTCGAGGATTTGTAATATTTGTTAAAGCATTTAGGCCTGAAGTTTTGCATGTTCGTTGCAGGAGATGAGGTTGAGGAGGTAGAAGCAATTTCATCTTTTCATCTAAACATGCTTGACGGAGGCATAAGTGAGATCTTTCAAAATTGTTGTACTTATTTTAACTTTTTTATCGTCCAGTCTGTTCGCTGGGGAGTTGGATGTTTTGTTAAACAAACTCTCTGACAAGGGTATTATTACTCAGGAAGAAGCTCAGCAGATACAAACAGATACAGAGAAGGCCGCAAAGGCAGATCTGGCAGCCGGTCATGTCAGCACATTGCCGCTTTGGATACAGAACATTACCATGAGCGGAGATGTGACGCTGCGCCTGCAGGACGACTGGAATTCTTCTTATAACCCGGGCTATGAAAGAGTCCGCGAGAGGGTGCGTCTGCGCACCAACTTCGATACAAGCCTTTCAGAATATTTCAGAGCTGGTTTCGGTTTTGCGACCGGTTGCGAAAAAATAGATTCTACCACGGACGAGTTGGGCAATGCCACCGTCGGCAAGGGTAATGTCTATGATGGAAGCTCGGGTTCGGCATACAGCACTTTCAGCGGTTTCGGAAGAGTGCCTCTGATGGTTAACCTCGCCTTTGTGGAGTACGATCCTGTGTTGTGCGGCCTTAAGGCGTCTGTAACCATAGGTAAAATGAGGCAGGGCACGGAGGTGTGGAACGCGACCGATCTGTTGTGGGAATCAAGCCTCAACCCGGACGGCCTTGCTTTCAAGATGACAAAGAATATAACTGACAAGATGATAGTTGGCGTAATAGGGAGCTGGCTTACTATCAACGATCTGAACTCGCCTGTTTCGAACCCTACAGCAGCAATCGGTCAAGTTATATACTCGTGGGACACCGAGAATTTCAGAGTTAAGTTGGGTGTTGCCGAGCAGAACCTGGATGTGGCATACAAGAACTGCGGGTCGTATCTGGGTGACTCCCTGGGTGTACCGTATGTTATCAGTCCCACGGGAGCAGTTACGGCGAAATCGCTAGACTACGAAGATATAACTGAAAGCTTTGATATTACTTATAAAAATGCAATAGGTTCGAATAATATCGCTTTTCTTGGTGATATTGCCAACAATGGTGACGCATCCGCCACTAATGATAGTAACGCTTATTGTTTTGGGTTCAGGCTTGGCGCTGATTCTGTTGCCGGATGCGGGCAGTGGCAGATAGTTTATTTGAACAGGCGACTGGAAGGGAATTCATGGCTTAACTATTTAGGAGCCTGTACTCCTTACAATGCGGCGCATAATAGCGCTGGTTCGCAGGCGCAAGCTAGCTTGGGGTTGAGCAAAAATGTCACGATCGCTTTTACATATTATAAATATGACAAGATAGAGGGCGCGAATTCTACAACTCCGTGGGACACATTACAGAGCGATGTGATATATAAGTTTTAATAATAAAGAGGAGCCATGAAGAAAATCATACGCAATATTATTTTAACCGCATTATTATTCGCCGCACCGGCCCCGAACTTACAGGCACAAGAACAGTTAACGGTAGCTGTCGCTGCTAATCTAAGCGGTGTAATAAATGAATTAAAGGACACTTTTAATGTTACTCATAAGGATATTGAAATTAATGTCATTGCAAGCTCCAGCGGCAAGATCGCGATGCA
>CAZSIW010000399.1:0-2014 GCA_964606755.1 uncultured Elusimicrobiales bacterium
GCCTTGTTTGATTTCTTTTTATTGGTCTTTGGTTTCCTGTTCTTGGGTTTGGGCATGGGCAAGGCGGCGGCGGTGGAGCTTATCAGTCGCGGGAAGAGTTCGCGGTCTTCGATTATGTCTTCGGCGATAAGTAGAGAAGGCTTGGCTCCGGGGTATGCGGGGGCGTATTCGAAACGGCCTTCCAGCATGGTTTCGCCGATATCGGTTTTTTTAAGATATACTCTGTCGTCACAGATCAGCATTACTATTTTGTCATCGCAATACAATCCGTATTCCCCGAACATCTTCAGGGCGCGGATGTTGCTTAGCGATGAGAGCTGGTCAATTATGTAATCTACAAATGACTTTTGGCTGGGCATTCACGTCTCCTTCTTGAGGTGAAACGATGTCAGGCTACTTAAGCAGGCTATGGGAGCAGAGTCTAAACTGGGGATATGAACAGAATCCGTCTTACATCGTTCTTTGCCAGCCACGTGTTTCCGTTCTTTTTTTCAGGTTATCTTCTATACGTATGTTTACGGCAGCCCTCACTGACTCATCGTCCGTAGAGTCCGCGTATCCCTCTTCCACCAGCACCTTCATTACCCCGTCAATAACGCCGGAGCGGGCGTTCTGGTAATCCCGCGACAGCTCCATGAATTTCCTGCTGGACTCACGCGCGAGCGCGTTAACGGCGTCCTGATCAGCGGCAACAGATACCGACTGAGCGGCGAGTTTTTGCCTAAGCTCGACCGCTTCTTCCTGAGCCGCGGAACATGTTTTGACAGCTTCTCCCACGTAATTCATGCTCCGGGAGAATTGGTTCTCAAGAAGAGAATCCACGAACTCCCCCAGCGGCACCTGCGAGCATCCCGATAAGATACAGCAGGCCGCCGATACGAGCAACAGCGCTTTGTTTATTGAATACATTGCTCTCCGCGTCTAGTCGCGCTCTGTTATTTCTATAAGGTGGAAACCGAACTGGGTTTTTACCGGGCCGTGAACTTTGCCTACGGCTTCTTTGAAAACCACGACGTCGAATTCCTTTACCATCTGGCCCTGGGTGAACTCGCCGAGGTCGCCGCCGCGTTCTTTCGAAGGGCAAAGCGAATGTTTCTTCGCTACCGCGCCGAAATCGGCTCCGGCCTCTATCTCTTTTTTCAGTTTTTCGCACTCTTCTTTTGTCTTTACAAGGATGTGCCTGGCTCTTGCGGTTTGCATTGTTCGCTCCTCATTTTAACTTGCAATTCCCCTCAGCTTGCTGAGGGGTAACCGAATATTCCTTCTCCCCTGGTGGGAGAAGGCGAGGATGAGGGGGCTAAAATAAAGAATGTTCACTTCAACATCACCCTCACCTCAATCCTCTCCCATCAAGGGAGAGGAGGGAAATGGATTCCGCTTGATACCGCCCAGCTTGCTGGGCGGAGGTTTATTAGTTTGCCTGTTAAACCAGTTGGCCAGTTGATCAGTTGGCCAGTTAACCAGTTAGGCCAGTTCGCCAGTAATATCTTGAAACTGGCACACCGGCAAACTGGTGCACTGGCTAACTGTTTCTATCTTTTATTCCTTCTCGGGCCCTTGCGGCGGTCGCTTAATGTTCGTCTCTCCGTTACGTGCGGTTCGCTTACTGACCGCCTGCCGGCAAGAGACCTTCTGTCCTCCGCAACTCTCCTGTCTGCCGAGGACCTGCGGTTTTTGGCCCTGCGCCTGTCTTTCCACAAACGAACATCCACGCCTATCGCGCTGTTCCTTACACGCCTGGCCTTGCCCTTTCGTCTGTCCTCAACCTGCCTTCTGTCAGCCATGCGATTTCCTTAATTCAAAGTAGACGCGCCTATGACTTTACAAAAATTACGCGATTATGTCCACAGTTATTCTCTAACGACAACGTCCATGGATTCCCATTTTCACGGGAATGACACAAGAAAAAACATCATGATATCTTTTTTATTTTTACTTTGTTCACTCTTTTGCTGGTTGCGTCCATTACCTGTATCTCGACATCCTGCAGTTTCAGGGTCTCGCCGGTTTTCGG
>CAZSIW010000400.1:0-2012 GCA_964606755.1 uncultured Elusimicrobiales bacterium
TGGGCCGGCAAGCACCGAGAGGGTGCTGAACAGCCTGGCGGGCTTTCATCAGCAGCAACAGGAACCGGCACCGGAGCCGAAAACAGTTTCTCGTTTAGGGCAGGAAAAAACGAGCTTAAGCGAAATCGATGCCGCGGGCTATAAAACAACACTGGAGTTTGCAAAGAGTCTGGGCATCAAAAAAGAAGATAGGGTGACAGAGGTCGGGAATTCGGAAGATGTTAATATGCTTCTTTCCTGCGCGTCTCTGGGCGCGTATTATACAGGGTATGAAAAGATCGAACGCAGACAGGTTTATAACAAGTCCGTCATTTCTGCGTATAACCTTCAGGAAAATGGTGGCGACGGGAAACAGCTTGGCGAGTTCTCTTCGCAGTCTGCGCCGGAAGAAAACAGCCAGGACAAGGTCATAATGTTGTCAGTCCTTACCCAGCCGAACATCGAAAAACCCGAAGAGATATTAAGCCAGGCACTGAGGATACTTAAAACAGGCGGCAGGCTTATCTTAGGCAAACAATTCGACATCCTGGATTCAGAAAATATTAGCGAGAAGAGGGTCATGGATGCGGTATTGAACTCTCCCGAGTGGAATAAGAAAATAATTTTAACGCCGGTTAAAGAGTTTTCGGATTTCGATATTGGCGATTCGACCCAAAAAGAAATTGTCGTATATGTGATCACTAAACTCACAGGCAATGTTGAAAACAGAATGATACCCGGGTTCATGCCGGAATTTTCCAGCTTGAATGAATTTATGCACTCACATCAGGATATGTCTCCTGTCAGGCAACTCGTTATCGGAGACGTACATGGGAGCTATGATAAATTAACTGCTATGCTGAAAAAGGCTGGATTCGTTGACAAAAAGCTTAACTGGACGGGCGGCACGCGGATTCTGGTCCAGGTCGGTGATGTTCTTGATCGAAATCACTATGGCGCTATAAAAGCGTATGATCTGCTTGAGAAACTTCAGGACCAGGCGCGTAAGGCCGGCGGTAATGTCGTACGGCTTGTAGGCAATCACGAAATGGAATATATTAATGAATCTTACAAGAAAGATCCTTCCATAATCATTTCCAACGGTATGGTCGCCACCTTTAAACAGGGCTTGGGGGCTAAACCGGATATTTCAGATATAAACAGCTATAACCTCACACTGGTCGAGCATTGGAAAGAACGCCTAAGGAACGATGTAAAAGAAGGCAGGTTGTGCGCTGCATATGCAATAGGAGACAGGCTCGTAGTCCATGCCGGGGTAAAAGAAGAATTTATTAAGGGAATGGACGCTCAGGCTGCGGCAAAGGAATTCAACGAAGCGCTCGTTTCAGCTGTGAACCGGAACGATTATTCAATCGAGATCGTTGGTCCGCACGGCATATTCTTTGAAGCGCATAGCGATGTGTCTATGAAACTGGTGGTCGGGCATACGATCGTAGATAGCATCAGTATAGGGGACGATATTATTCATGTAGATGTTGGTATGTACCAGAAAGAGGGCGGCGAAGACGCGTTAGTGGTGATGGATGGAAACGCAAATCCAGGCAAAAACGACATACCCTCTGGTTCCAAAAACTCGCCGTCAATATTGAACATACTCTCTGTTATTTCGTTCTTCAGTATAGGACTGCTTGCGGTTATGCACTTCATTGCCGGTCTGCACGTTCCGATAGTGAGCGAAGTTGTGAATAATACCTTACAGTACCTGCCGCACATGTTTATTGGAACGGGCGCCGGCAGTGTTGCCATGGCCGCCATGCTGTTCCAATTTCAAAATCCTGTTTCAAAAACGTCAGAGTCAGAGGGTTATCAGAAAGAAGAAAGCCGGAAAGTAAAGGATTTGAGGTCTAACGGCGGCAGGCTGGTGCTTGTCCGGCCCCTGGCGGAATATGCCATGGAATATGACAAAAAGAGCGGCCAGTATGAATCAAACCCGGAAAAAGCATTCCGGGTACTTAAGCAGATAATAAAACTTTACGGAAAAAACGACCGGATAAGGAATTACCTGTTCGGGA
>CAZSIW010000401.1:0-1990 GCA_964606755.1 uncultured Elusimicrobiales bacterium
TCTCTGCGGCTTATTTTATTTATATTTCGACCGATTTTTGTGTGCTCTTGATCGAGAACAATGAGGAGAAGGAATACGTACGCAAGCTGATTTGTAACTATGTGCCCTATTTTTTAATTCCGATCCTAATTTTCGTCACCTATTATGCTTTTCACACAAATATATTTGATGCCCTTAAGGCGCTTTTTTTCCCGTATACCCTTGTCTTTAATCCCGGATTACAAAAAATGAGCGCTTTCTCTAAAAATATTTTCGGCTTGAAGGATATCCCGGGTGCAATTAATGAAAAAGTTTCTATTCAAAGAATAGTAAAACCGGTATCATTTTATCTTGGTTTGCTCGTCTCGCTCAAATTGGTTGATGTTATAGACAATAATTTGCGGTTTGGTAACGCCTGCAAAGAAAGATTAAAAAGGTACGTGTTTTACACAGGTGGCTTCTTCTTGTTTTACTATCTGGGATATGTTTTTTTTAGGGGCAATGAATGGAAAACAATGTTGACGTGGTTGTTGCCCGTGCCATATATATTGATATTGTTTGTAGTTTATGGTGGCTCAAAGTTAAAAAATATTGTTAAAAACACTTCTGATTACAATAATTTGATGGCATCAATAGTTTTTGCTGCCTTTTCTGTTGCTCTTACTTTTAGAATATTCTTTTGCGTGCATATAATCACTTATGGTTTTGCGTTCGCGATGCCTGCCACGCTTGTTCTGATAGCCATAGTCGCATACTGGCTTCCAAAGTATGTGCTTAAAGTCAGGAACCTGGTTTTGATCCAGTCTGCTGTGTTCGGAATACTGATTTCACTGATCCTTGTATCTTTTCATATTACAAAATTCAATTATGATCTGAAGACATCCAGGATGGGAAGCGGTAAGGACCTGGTATACATTTACCCGTCCTCTGTTGAGGGCGGGTGGATAATGGGGAACTCCGCCATGAGGGAAGCCCTTTTGTATGTCGAAAGTGTCGCTAAGAAGGACGAGACACTTGCTGTTTTTCCGCAAGCCCCGATACTGAATTATCTTTCGCGTCGCAAAAATCCTTCTCCGTACTATCAAAATGTTCCGATCGATTTCGCGCTGTACGGCGGTGACGATACGCTTATCAAGGCCCTCGCTTTGCACCCGCCGGATTATGTCTTGTGCACGACCGAAAACAGGTTCTATGAACTTTTTGATTTCTTCGGGTCCGATTACGGCGTCAGGACATACGCCTGGGTAAAAGACCATTATTATCTCGTGCGTACTATAGGAGACACTTCGTACAGAAAATTCAGTTTTGGGATGTTCGTGTATAAGAGAAAACCCGATCTTTTCCGCAATTAAGGCGGGATGCGCTTAGCTGAACTCGCCGCCGAGCTCGCGCGCGAGAAGTGAACGAACAAGATTGTCTCGGAGGACACGCCGGTTAGCGGCAAATGACATAAAATGATCATGACAAAAAGAAATATTATTATCTCCCTATTCATCGTCGGCGCCGTTTTCTTCGTGCATAATTTGTCGCTAAACCGAAATTTCAGCGTTGACGAATTCGAGCACGTACACGCCTCGTGGAAAATTCTTCACGGTGAGCGAATTTATGTCGATTTCTATGAGAACCACCACCCGCTTTTCTATTACTTCCTGATCCCGTTTATTTCAATTTTTAAAGAAAGTTTTTTAACCATCATTGCGATGCGAGAAGCGATCTTTTTGATATTTCTGCTCATGCTCTTTGTCTGTTACCGTGTCAGCCTTGAAGTGTTCGGGAATAAGGGGTCGGGACTGCTAGGCATTTTTTTGCTTTCCACCATGTTTGTTTTCGTCAACAGGGTCATAGAGATAAGGCCCGATGTCCCGTTCACCCTGTTCGCGCTTCTCTCCATCTTGTTCTTTTTGAAATATTTTTCGTGGCCTCGTCCCGTCTATATAACATTGAGCTCGTTGTTCGCGGCTGTTGCTTTTATGTTCCTGCAAAAAGCGATTTTTCTCATCTTGCTTGAAGC
>CAZSIW010000402.1:0-1948 GCA_964606755.1 uncultured Elusimicrobiales bacterium
TGAGTACGTGTCTGCACGGGAGTACCTGTTCCCCTCCATGGGGATCAGCGCCCCGTCAACCCGCAGAACAGCCTCGTTGTCGGCCCTGATGTGCAGGTCCGAGGCTTTTTTGGTTATCATCAGCTCAAGCAGTGATTTGATTTCCATGCATGACTCCCAGAGAAAAGAGATTAGAGACAAGAGAATAGAGAAAAATGACACCCAAAACAAGACACTTACTCTTACTTCTGCCGTTGCTGTTGTTTTTCTCTTTCCCCTTTTCTCTATTCTCTGCTACTTAAGTTTCTGTGTTCTCCAATATGTATACGCCGGCCTGTTGAAATCTATGTTGGGCGCATTGTCCTTGATTCCGTTCTGATCAACGACCTGTTTTTTGTCGTTCGAATGCCTCTTGGGCGGAAATCCCGTCGCTATGACGGTGACCTTTATCCTGTCGTCAAGGTTCGGATCGATCACCTGCCCGTAGAACACGTGCGCGTCGGGAGAGACCGCCTCTTTGATGAGGGTCATCGCATCTCTTACTTCCATCATCGAGGTATTCCTGTTGCCGGTGATGTTGACCAGCACTCCCCTCGCGCCGTCTATGGAAATGTCGTCAAGGAGAGGGCTCCTTATGGCCTTGCTCGCGGCGTCTACCGCGCGGTTGTCGCCCGAGCTCTCGCCCATGCCCATCAGCGCCTCGCCCGATCCTTTCATTATCGTTTTTACATCCGCGAAATCCACGTTTATCTCGCCCGGTGTCGTTATGACGTCAGATATGGACTGCACCGCCTGCCTCAGCACGTCGTCGACTATCCTGAAAGCGTCTTCTATCGGTGTTTTGTCATCGACAATTGTGAACAGTTTTTCGTTGGGTATTACTATAAGCGTGTCCGTAAAACTCTTAAGGTTCTTGATGCCTTCCTCGGCCTGCGCCTGGCGTATCCTATGCTCAAAATCGAAAGGTTTTGTTACTACCCCAACGGTAAGAATGCCCAGGCTTCTGGCGATCTCGGCTATTATGGGCGCCGCACCCGTGCCTGTTCCGCCACCCATGCCGGCCGTGATGAATATCATGTCAGCACCGATAAGGATTTCTTTTATCCGTTCCTTGCTCTCCTCGGCCGCCTGTCTTCCGATCGCCGGGTTTCCTCCGACTCCGAGGCCCCTGGAGATCTGCTCGCCTATCTGTATCCTGATAGATGCCACGGACCTCTTGAGCGCCTGCACATCGGTGTTGACCGTGATGAACTCAACGCCCCTGACGTTCGCCGAGACCATCCGGTTGACGGCGTTAGACCCGCCGCCGCCGACACCGATGATCTTAATTACGGCCGGCTGATCGGAATTCTTGTCTACAATTCTTATTTTCATTTTTTAATCCTCATCGCAGTTCCATGTTTTTTTCCACTATTTCATGCATTAAAAAGTATCATCCACCCAGTCTTTTATTTTTCTAAAGATAGACGGGCCAGACTTTGTCTGCCTCTGGCCACCCTGGTTCACCTTGCCCGATGAATCGGTGCAAAGCAGGCTTATTGCCGTCGCGAACGTCGGGTTCGAGATTATTTCCTCGGGCCCTTCGACGTCGTTGGGAAGGCCCAGCCTCGCCGAGCAGTTGAGCGCCTGTTCTGCCGCGGCGACCATGCCCTCAAGAAGTGCACCGCCGCCCGTTATTATCACTCCGCCTGGAGTAACTATCTCGGCCATGTTGGAGTTTCTCAGCTCCTGCTCGACAGTGACAAATATCTGGTCGAGCCTCGGCTGGATTATCTCCACCAGCTGGCTGCGGTTGGACGCCCTTATGGCCCTGCCGTCCACGCCGGTGAAATCGAATTTCTTGTCTTCCTTCAAAATGCTTTTCATCGCGACGCCGTATTTTTCCTTGATGCTCTGGGCCGTGCTTATAGAGGTCCTCAGTGAATGCGAGATGTCCCTGGTTATGAAATCGGAACCGATCTGGAGCTCC
>CAZSIW010000403.1:0-1946 GCA_964606755.1 uncultured Elusimicrobiales bacterium
GTTTTAATTTCTCTTTTTCATCTTCGGTTTTCGCCAGCTTGGCTTGCAGGAGCTCTATTTGCTTATAGGCTTCATCGGCTTTTTTCTTAACGTCTTCGAGTTCTTTGGTTTTGTCCCTGTCTTTGGCTATTTCAGCTATCTTTTTCTTTACCTCATCAATATCAACCGTGATCTCGGCTTTCATGTAGTAGGTCTGGCCATCCCATTTCTCATCCAGTATCTTGGTTTCCGTAACACCGGCTGTTATGCTTACTATCTGCTGCTGGGATAGCTGTTCAAGTCCGGACTTGTCTGCTTTTGAAGTGTCATTGAACGTGCTTTCAATATACACGCCGATTTCCTCAAGCAATGCCGTCTTTACCTGATTTAATGCAATAGAGCGGGCAGTAATCTTACTATCCGCTTCACTGGCGCGGTAGGTATACTCCCTTAGGAACGTTTTGGCTTGGAGAACATCTGAAAAACCTGCCATTGCAGAGACGGACAACAGAACAACAAATAAAGTCCTTTTCATCGTTAATCCCCTTATTACGATTGTCTGGTTTTAATTCAAATTTCGTGGACTCCTCTGCAAAGTTTGCAAATCTTTTACTTTAATTTTGGCGACAAATAATTCTCACCGGATACCACTTTCCTGCCGGTTTTTTCTTCCAGTTCAAGCCTTGCTTTTTTGGCTATCCTTCCGCCTGTTATTCCGGCTATCTTGTTTTCAGTCATTCCTTTGGCTTCCGAGGTTTCGGCTATCTGCCTTGTTGATAATTCTGCCAATGCTGTAAAAATCAACTCCGCTTCGGTCATGTGGTCGCGCAGGTTTTGAGTTTTTATCCCTTTTATCTTTTTATGTTCTTTTACCGTAACATCAGCCCATTCTTGATGAATTATGTTTGTGAGTATCGCGTATTCTTCTTCTTTGGTTATTTCGTGCTTTTTCCAATAATCGGTTAATTTATTGCGCGTTTCCTGCCCCATCATGCGCTGTTGAATCCATTTTTCGCTTCGTCCGTGCTTCTGCCAATTTTCTCTTGCGCGGTTAAGAGATTTTTCGGGGTCAGCCATTTCCTGCATTCTCTCATAGCCCACTTTTGCAAGCCACAGCTTAATCGGCTCCGCCTTCGGGCTTGGCACAGACTGAATAAGCCTTAACAGGGTTTCAGGATTGGCGACATCGGTAAGCCTCATCTTTCCATCTTCCGCAGGCATTTTCAACCGGTTACATTTTGTAACCACTTCACTTCCTTCGTTTTTTAAGCGATTTTTCAACACTTTCCAGTAATTTCTTGCTGACTGAAAATCCTTCTGCTGGATTAAAGCGCCAACAATATCAACCACAGAGAAATACCAAGTTTCTTTTTCTTCATCATACACCCTGCGGATTTTGAAATCTTCAAAAACAGCTAATGTGTTCTTCATTAATTTTACCTCTTTTGCTCTCAATTATTATATTGGCTTTTCTCATCCCTGAAAGCATAAAAACTAATCATAAATGCGTCCTGAGATATCAAGTTTATATTTGCTTCAATTTCCAAAAGACAAGCACATCTTATAATTTCAATTTATTGAACGCCCAAGTTCCTACCATTATCAGGACAATATCAAACCCCAAAACCACCGCGACATCGAACGCAAGTGGCATGGATGATACCCCTAAAATAACGTGTCTGAGAGCGTCAACAGCATAGGTTACGGGGTCAACATGGGTAAGCACTTTCAGCCAGCCGGGCAGTTTGTCCAGCGGGTAGAGGGCGCCAGAAAGAAGGAACAACGGATAAATTATGAAACTGGACATCAGCCCGAAACCCTCGGGGCTTTCCATGAAGGAGCCGATTATCAACCCTATGCTGACAAGGCCAGCCGCGAGTATGATCAGTATAAGCATGCTGAGAACGATGCTTATGAACGTGAAAGGCACACCCAGAATAATACCGATAAACAGCAGTATGTACGCC
>CAZSIW010000404.1:0-1882 GCA_964606755.1 uncultured Elusimicrobiales bacterium
GCAAAGGGAACACCTGGTGCGGCGAGTAATATCTACCTTTCTCGTCAACTACCCCTATCCTGTCTCCATCGCCGTCAGTAGCAAGCCCGACATCAGCGCAGCTCATCCTAACCGTTTTTTTCAGCTCTCCCAGCTCGCTTTCTATCGGTTCGGGATGCATACCGCCAAAAACAGGGTCGGGGTTATTGTGTATCGTGGCCAGTCTAATATTCGAACTTTTCAGCAACCTTTCCATATATGTGCAAGAAGCGCCGTGCATAGGATCTGCGACTATTTTTATGTTGGACTTCTTTAACAGTGAAAAATCAACAAACGACTTTAGTCTGTCAAAATAATTTTGAGTCAGGTCTAAACGTTGAACATTTCCGGGAATACGAACATCGTTGCTGCTACGTGCTCCCATTAATCTTTCGATTTCGGATGTCATTTCGCCGGGTGCTGAACAGCCCTTGTCTATTTTGATCTTGAAACCGTTGAATTCAGGAGGATTGTGGCTGGCGGATATGATCACGCCGGCGTCACATTTAAGGTCAACGACTCCGGAAGAGATAGCCGGTGTGGAAATGAAGGTGTCGTTTAGAACGACACTTATGCCGTTAGCGGCCAATTCCTCCGCTGCTGCTTTCGCAAAGCTCTGAGAATGAAACCGTGTGTCGTATCCTACCGCAACTTTACACTGCGTCTTATTCTTTGATTTCAGATATACTGCGAGGGCGTTTGCTACTTTCTTAACATTTAGGAATGTGAATTCTTCGCCTATAATTGCCCGCCATCCATCGGTCCCGAATTTAATAGCGTTTGCCATTTATTTGCCTTTTCCTTCCCTGCCGTAATCGTCACTTATCCTTATAACATCCGTCAAATGATCCGTCGAAACCTCTATTATTCTAGTGTTTTCAACGGCCTCGAGCCGGTGAACGGTTTTCGGCACAAGATGAAGTATTTGACCGATAGTAAATATCTTTGTTTGAAGTTTGCCGCCGTATTTTCCGTAAGTGATACGGGCTTTTCCTGAATCTATGAGGAACGTCTCTTCTTTCTTTTTATGGTACTGCATGCTCATCCTGTGTCCCTTGTTGACCTCAAGGATCTTCCCCACATATTTGTTATTGCCGTAAGCGAACCATATTTCCCTTCCCCATGGCTTCGTTACTACTTTAGGTTTGTTCATCATTTTCCCTTTTATTAATATCGTGGAAATACACGCAAGTTTGACAAGTTCCCAATATTTTGGTTTAATTCATTACATGAAACACAAAGAGATGGCTCGCCCTGATTGGGATGAATATTTTTTGAAGCTCGCGTTGCTCGTGGCTGAAAGATCTACTTGTCTCAGGCATCATGTCGGCGCCGTTATCGTGAAAGATAAAAAGATTTTAACGACAGGCTATAACGGGGCTGCTTCAGGAACAAAAGACTGTCTCGAACTTGGATGTCTGCGTAACAAGCTTAATATCCCTTCAGGCACACGGCACGAGGTGTGCAGGGCCATTCATGCCGAACAGAACGCGATAATACAGGCCAGCCTTCACGGTATCAGCATAAGAGGTGCGACGATCTACTGCACGCATTCACCCTGTATCCTCTGCGCGAAAATGCTCGTCAACGCGAAGATAGCGCGTTTTGTCGCGTGTAGTGAATACGCCGACCCTTCGTTTAAATCACTTTTTAAGGAAGCTGGTGTCAAATTCGAAAAAACAAGAAAACCGAATTTGATAATTTCTGTGCTCGATTAACTTCCCAAAAACAGTAACTATTATCTTATCTCACCT
The DNA here is from genome assembly GCA_964606755.1 of uncultured Elusimicrobiales bacterium. GTDB lineage: Bacteria > Elusimicrobiota > Endomicrobiia > Endomicrobiales > CAZSIW01 > CAZSIW01. The sequence goes on from CAZSIW010000404.1 coordinate 1,773, forward strand.
GTTAAAGATCAACCGTTCTGCCAGGTCAGGAGCCCCGGTATCAGGGTTACCTGTCCGTCATATTTCGGCAACGCCGATACGGCTGGCGTGCCGGTATGCGCATCTCGAAA
>CAZSIW010000405.1:0-1867 GCA_964606755.1 uncultured Elusimicrobiales bacterium
CTTAAGAAGTGTTATTTTATTGCCTTCCCCGAAACCGATAGAGGCGGTAGCCCATTCACCAGCGCCGTCTATCGTCAGTATCGCGGCCTTTTCAAAGGGCGAGGCGTAGAACGCGCTGGCGGCGTGAGAGAGGTGGTGCTCGGAGAAAAGAAGGTTTACCTCGGCCCCGGGTTCCAGTTTCCGCAGTTCTTCAAGAATTAATGATTTTTGAAAAAATTTTTCTTTTATCCAGACAGGCATCGATGCCAGGAATGATCTCGCGCCGTCGGGCGCGTTGTCGTAGTAGGTCTGAAGAAGCCGCTCGAACTTAAGCCAGGGTTTCTCGTAGAACACGACTGCGTCGAGGTCTTTCAGGCTCAGGCCCGAATACTTTAGGCAGAAAGACACCGCGTTCGTGGGGAATGAGGGGTCGTGTTTTTTTCTTGTGAAACGCTCTTCCTGGCATGCGGCCGTTATATTCCCGTCACAAATTATTGCCGCCGCGGAGTCGTGGTAGTACGCGGAGATCCCGAGGATCTTCAATTTAAGATCACCGTATTTCCCCTCTCGAAAAAGGAAAATCTATTTGATATGTGTGGTTTTTGGAAGCCTGGTTCATTTTGATGCTAGCTGGCTCATCTCGAACATGGGCAGGAACATGGCAAGGACTATAGTGCCGACCACGAGACCCATGCCGACCATTATAAGAGGTTCTATCATGCTCATTATTCCCTTGACGGCCACGTCGACTTCCTGGTCATAGAAATCGGCTATCTTTGTAAGCATCGTATCGAGGTTGCCGGTCTCCTCGCCTATGGATATCATCTGTATTACCATCGGAGGGAATATATTCGTTTTCTTCAAAGGGTCGGCCATTCTTTCGCCTTCCTTTACGGCCAGGCGCGAGGTCATGATAGCTTCCTCAATGACACGGTTACCGCTTGTCTTTCCGACGGTATCGAGAGCCTGTAGTATAGGCACACCGGATTTTATCAGTGTTGCGAGCGTCCTCGAGAATTGTGCGACCGCGACTTTCTTCAGAAGTATCCCGAAAACGGGCAGTTTAAGCGCGACGGCGTCGACCACCTTCGAGCCTTTGTCGGTGGCATAATATTTTTTGAAACCCCAGAACACCGCGACCGGAGTGATGATGACCAGCGGAAAGAAATGTCTTAAAAAATTTGAAACCCAGATCAATATTTTCGTAGGCAAGGGCAGATCGGCGCCGAATTGGGCGAAAATGCTTTGAAAAGTCGGTATGATAAAAATCAACAGGAATAGAGTGATGCAACCGGCAACGACAGAGATAGTTGCCGGATATATCATGGCGCCCTTGACCTTTCCCTTTAATTCTTCCGCTGCTTCAAGGTATTCTGACAACCTCTCAAGTATGGTGTCCAGTATGCCGCCCAGCTCTCCGGCTTTTATCATTGAAACGTAGAGTTCCGAAAAAGCCGCGGGATGTTTCTTCATGGAGTCAGTTATCGATATGCCCTGCTCGATGTCTTCCCTAATCTTGGTGATAATGCCTTTAAAAAGCGGTGTCTCGGCCTGATCGCAAAGGATAGTCAACCCCTGCACGATCGGAACACCCGCTGACACGAGAGTAGAAAGCTGCCTTGAAAAAAGCACGAGTTCTTTTGATGCGACGGTCGGCTTGAAAGGGTTGAGCTTTTTTAGGTATTGATCTATTAATCCGACCTCGATCTCCTTTATCTCCATTACAATGAGCTTCTGGGATTTAAGGCTTTCCATGGCCGACCGCTGATCAGGGGCGTCGATGTTCGCGTTCACGAGCGTGCCAGAAACATTTCTTGCTTTGTAACCAAATTGCGGCATTTTATATTACCTCTTAAATATTTTCTGCTTAGACCGGCGTCTTCTGCAG
>CAZSIW010000406.1:0-1839 GCA_964606755.1 uncultured Elusimicrobiales bacterium
GGTCTGGTTTTCTTCAGCTATTTTAAGGCCTTCTTTTGCCTCCACGGCCTGGTGCAGGCCTTCCGACCAGCGCCGTCCCGGCATCAGCCTGCCCGTGAACTCGTCTACTATTATGATCTGCCCGTCTTTTACGACATACTCCACATCTTTTTTCATCAGGTTGTGGGCCTTGAGAGCCTGCGTAAGATGATGGACCCACTCGGACTGTACGTCATCGTAAATGTTCTCGACGCCCAAAAGCTTCTCGGCTTTCGCAACACCCTGTTCGGTGAGCACGACCGAGTGATTTTTCTCGTCAACAAGGTAGTCAAAACCCTTTGCAAGGTCTATACCCTTGTACTTCGCGTCTATTTCCTCGGACTCAAGCACCATCCTTCCCTTAAGATGAGGTATTATCCTGTTGCAGATATAATATTTATCAGTGGATTCCTCGGCCGCTCCAGATATGATAAGCGGGGTCCTCGCTTCGTCCACGAGTATGGAGTCGACCTCGTCGACTATCGCGAAGTTGAGCTCTTTTAGCACCCTCTCGTCTTTCGATACCACCATGTTGTCCCTGAGGTAATCGAAGCCCAGCTCGTTGTTCGTAACATATGTTACGTCACTGTTGTAGGATTTGCGCCGCTCTTCGTTGGATATGTCATGCTGGACCGAACCAACGGTGAGGCCCAGGAACTGATAAACGGGTCCCATCCAGGTCATGTCCCTTTTCGCGAGGTAATCGTTTACGGTCACTACATGCACGCCTTTTCCTGAAAGAGCGTTGAGATAGACCGGAAGCGTGGCCACAAGGGTTTTTCCTTCGCCAGTTTTCATCTCGGCTATCTTTCCCTGGTGAAGTATTATACCGCCTATGAGCTGTTCGTCAAAATGCCTCAGGCCTATGGTGCGTTTAGAAGCTTCCCTGACACAGGCGAAAGCCTCCGGCAACAGGTCGTCAAGGGTCGCGCCTTCTGAAAGCCTCTGCCTGAATTCGGATGTTTTTTGTTTGAGCTGTTCGTCTGTCAGCGCAGAGATCGCGCTTTCGTGAGAGTTTATCTGGCCGACCAGGGGAGTGACGGTTTTAAGTATTCTTTCGTTCTGCGACCCAAAAATTGAGTTCAATATTGTTTTAAGCATAATTTTCCTTTCAAGTTATAGTTCGTTTATTATACAACATTTGAATTGTTTGTTCAAATTCTCATTTTGAGAGTCAATAAAAAAACACCCGGAGCGATCCGATTAAAGGACAGCTCCAGGCGTTTAAAAAGAATATTTTACTGCGGACTATTAAAACTTGTAGCTTACTTTCGCGACTACCCTTCTACCGAGCTCTTCACCGGTAGGCAGCTGGCCTGCTGGAACAAGTCCGATACCGGGCAAGCCTTCATAAAGATTCTGGTCGAACAGATTGAAGGCCGCGAGTGAAACTTCGGTCCTCTTATCCGGGAACGCATAACCAACTCGTGCGTTAATAATGGTGTATGCATTCATGTTGATCAACTGTGATACGACAGGTTGGTTTTCATAGTCGAAAACCGTGCTGTCTACCCATTGAACTCCCAGGAATCCGGATATGCCGTTATTAAATCTGGCGTTCAATGTTGCGTTGACTGTGTTTTTAGGAGAATCTTGTCTTACTATGTCGGTTGAATAGTCCTCTGTCTGTGAGTAAGCATAGTTGAGCATGCCAGAGAGCCAATCGGTGAGCAGTGCGTTTATGGAAAATTCTCCGCCGATATTCGCGGCCTTTCCTGCATTCGTAAAGGATTCTATGACATGTAAAGGATTGAAAGGATCCGAAGAATTCGCAGATACTATAAAATCAGAGTAAGCATTATAGAAAGCGCCTACCTTTCC
>CAZSIW010000407.1:0-1836 GCA_964606755.1 uncultured Elusimicrobiales bacterium
TCTATCGGCTCACCATGGCTTGTACGTATTGAACAGCTGAACGAGGGGTCGGACATCGTAACGGAGGCGAAGAGGTTTGCGGCCGAAGATCGAACTCGGGCTAATCGCAATATTCTTTGAGCTTCGGAAAGTGTGCCGCGAATTTTCTTATCCACTCGAGGGCGGCCTGCTCACCCGTAATTTTCCTGCCTTCCTTCTTGTCGATCTCTGCCTTGTATTTCTCGATGTGGCATATCTGCTCGACCATCCTTATCTTGAACGCGTCAGCCTTGTCGCTGAAGCTGACACCAATATCGTAGTGGTCGTCTTTTTTTTCGCAGCGCGTCACTTTCCCCTTGACCCTGAAGACCGGTCTGACGAGAGGGATGGTTATCTCTATGACAGTCCCATCCTTGACAGGAACGGTCGATTTGAAAGATAACCCGCCGAGGCTTATGTTGTTAAGATACTCTGTCTTGTCATAAGCCACGTCGCCCAGTTTCATCAATATGGGGATGTCGAGGTTGTATCTTTCAAAATGCCTTTTATCATCAGTCATAAAACAGTTTCATCCTCTTATTGCGTCCGGCCCGGGTTTCTTCATGGCGCGGCTATCCGTTCCTGGATTTTCTCATGTATAGAAAGTTCATGTCGGTTTTGACAACTTCTATCTTGTACGTCTCGTATCCGAGTTTTTTATACAGGCCGAGGTTCTTCGCGCTTTTGTCCGCGGTAAACATTTCAAACGTTTTGGCGCCGGGGAAAAATTTTTCGGCTTCATCTATTAACCTTTTACCTATACCCCTGTTCTGGAAATCCGGATGAACCATTAGCCGTTGAATATGGCAGACATCACCATCGAGGTAAAACCTCACCGAACCAATGATCTCGTTCTCAATGGCCGCTTTCAAAAAAGTTTTTGTATCAAACTCTGACCTGACGCTCTCTATCGTCTGAGTGAGGGGATCGATGCTGTAGTCGTTGTAGAGGTCGGCCTCGCTCCTGAAAGCCAGCTTCTGAAGGTTAAGTATGTTCCAGGCGTCAACCAGTTCCGCTTTTTCTATCCTGACTGTTTTCTCCATTTATCTCAACCTGTTCCGTAAAATTTAATTTCCGGGTTGCCTGATGCTCTATACCGAATTATCTTTACGGAACCTGTTTCTTTCCTGTGCCGACAGTATCGATTTCCTGAGGCGTATGGATTTCGGGGTTATCTCGACAAGCTCATCGTTTCGGACAAATGTGATCGCCCGCCCAATGGTCATCGGCTGGACAGGTGTCAGAATAATATTGTCGTCGCTGCCGGCCGCTCTCATATTTGTGAGCTTTTTTCCCTTGGTGGGATTGACGTTCAAGTCGTTCTCGCGGTTGTGTTCCCCCACGATCATGCCCTCATAAACAGGGTCCCCGGGAACAACAAAAAGGACTCCGCGGTCTTCAAGCGAGAAGAGCCCGTACGCGACGGCCGTTCCCGTTCTATCCGCCACGAGCGAGCCCGTTAACCGAGTCATGAAATCGCCCCTGTACTCTTCGTAATCCAGGACGTAAGAACTCATTATGCCTGTGCCTCTGGTATCGGTCAGGAACTCGCTCCTGTAGCCGATAAGAGACCGGGACGGTACGGAAAATTCAAGCCGCGCGCGCCCAGTGCCGTGATTTACCAGGTTCATCATCCTGCCCTTTCGCCGGGATATTTTGTCCGTGACTATGCCTATGCTGTCCTCGCCGCAGTCTACAAAAAGATGCTCTATCGGTTCAAGCTTAACGCCGTCTTTTTCCCTGTAGATGACCTCGGGCCTTCCCACCGCCAGCTCAAAACCCTCGCGCCTCATGGTCTCTATCAGTATCTCCATCTGG
>CAZSIW010000408.1:0-1805 GCA_964606755.1 uncultured Elusimicrobiales bacterium
TGTGCTCGGGTTCTTTCTCGATTATCTCAAGGGACGCTATTATCGCTGCTGTCTGCGCGGGCGGAAGGCTCGCCGTGAAGATCAACGGGCGGGCAAGATGTTTTATGTAGTGTATCACTTCGTCCCTGCCTGCTATGAAACCGCCTATGGAAGCAAGTGATTTTGACGCCGTGGCCATTATGATGTCCACCTGCGACTCAAGCCCGAAATGTTCTGCTGTTCCCCTGCCGTTCTCGCCGAGGACGCCGAGTGAGTGCGCGTCGTCCACCATCACCCTCGCGCCGAAAACTCTTGCCAGCTCAACGATCTTCGGCAGGTTGGCTATGTCGCCTTCCATGCTGAAGATGCCGTCCACTACGATCAGTTTGCCGCTGTCTTTGTGCAGCGCAAGTAGCCTTTCGAGGTCGCCCATATCGTTGTGCCTGTACCTGAACATTTTGCCCATAGACAGCCTGCAGCCGTCTATGATGGAAGCGTGGTCGAGCTTGTCAGTGATAACTATATCGCTTTTTCCGACCAGCGCCGATATCGCGCCGAGGTTGGAATGGTGGCCGGTCGTGAAAAGCACCGCGGATTCCTTGCCCACAAAACGGGCATATTTGCGTTCGGCCTTTTCGTGCAGGTCCAGCGTGCCGTTGAGGAAACGCGAGCCGGTCGAAGACGTGCCGTATTTCCTTATCGCCGCTATGCTTGCTTCTTTTACTTTCGGGTGGTTTGCGAGTCCCAGGTAGTTGTTCGAGCAGGTTACGACTTTTTTCTTGCCGTCTATAATAACTTCCGGCCCGACCTCGGATTCTATCTTGTGGAAATACGGATAGACTCCGGCGGCCATTATTTCCCGCGCCACTGTGAATTTTTGACATTTTTGAAAAAGGTCGGTCTGCATTTGGTTTTCCTCCGCGTTAGATGCCAGTGCTGTCTTAATAAAACCAACTTCAGTTATAAGTTATACAGTCGTAAGTAGTAAACAAACATCTTCAAAGGTTTTTGACTTTACTTACGACTTATCACTTATGACTTACGACTGATTACAACCAACTATTCTCTTTGTACCAGGAATATGTTATTTTAGCACCAATTTTGAATTTTGTAAAGTCCATAGCCAGATCTTTTTTAGCCAGGGTGGCGTCCGCTATCCAGAATTTCTGCAGCATTTCGTCAACTTTCTGCTTGTTTATCACCGCGGGTTTGCTGAACATCTTAGAGATAGTTTCAAAAATGGTTCCCGCTAACCTGAAAACGAAATCAGGCAGTATCAGGGGCAGAGTCGTGATGCCGGCTTCACGGGCTATCGTTTTTCCCAATTCGTCCCAGGAATAGAACGGGTCGTCCGCGACAAAATACGTTTTGTTGTCAGTCTTCCTGTTGGTCATTGTTTCAAGGGCGGCCTTAGCGATGTCTTTTACGAATGTCAGTTGTATATAGCGCTTGGTCAACGGCGCCGGCCTCAAGTGGCGGGCTACCAGCTTGAAGAATATGAATATGTCTTTGTCCCGCGGGCCGTAAACGGAGGCGGGCCTCAATATCGTGAAGGGTATCTTGCCGGATAGCTTTTTTATTTCCTGTTCGCCTTTCAGCTTTTCTTCTTCGAGTTGTTTTTCCTGGCTGGTGCGCGCTTCGGTCAGGCGCTTTTCCTGATTGTCCTGCATTCCTGAAAACGTGATTTCAAAAGCTTTCTCCAGGTCGCCTTTGGTCGCTTCTTGGCGCTCGACCAATTTTTCAAGCTCGATCTTGTTCTTTTCCTTGAGCTCCCTCAAGGTCTTGTCGTTCTCATGCTCAAGCTGAAGCCTTGTCTGGTCACTTCT
>CAZSIW010000409.1:0-1777 GCA_964606755.1 uncultured Elusimicrobiales bacterium
TTTCCAAAATTTGGATTTTATCCGCAACCCTGGCCTTTACCGGAACAATTACCGCCGCAACCTTCCCACATTATCTTGAGCCTGCTGAAATTCCCGTCACCGAATGCTGCAGCAAGCCCATCGGCTATCATTCCATCCATAAGAATTATTTGTATACCGTTCTTGTCCAGAATCTTTGAGGGATTCGCACCCGCACCCGCGGCAAGAAGTAGCCTGCAGTCCCTAATAACTTCTGCCAGCTCCTGCCACCTTGCATCACCTGCACCAGGAGCAGGCACTTTTCTTTTTTCTATAAGAACATTTTCTCCGTTTACTCTACCGTAAATACTCAACTCCGTCGCTTCTCCAAGATGCTGGCTCACGAGCACACCTTCCCGCGAGGCCACCGCCACATACGGCCTCTTTTCCATCGGTTTCAACGGTAATTTTTTGCTTTCCATAAGGCACTCCATTATTTCTTTTGACATGGGCGCGCCCAGCATACCTGCAGCGTCGGCCCGGCACCTGGTGCAGTGATGCATCTGGGGCATAAATGGTTTTAATTCATCTCTTATTTCCTGAACTTTTTTCGGGTCCGGCGTACCAAGTTTTTCAAACTCTGCGCCTTCAGCGGGATAAAGCGGCATGCAATTCATTATATCCGCGCCGAGAGCGCCGACCGTTTTGCCTACCTCGGTGATATTATTGTCGTTTATACCCGGGATAATTATAGTATTCACCTTTACTATTATCCCTGCACGTTTGAGCTCCGCGACTGCCTCAAGCTGTCTTTTAATAAGAAGACCCGCGCCGTCCTCGCCGCGGTACACAAATTTTCCAGGACGCACCCACGAATATATTTTCGCCCCGATCAACGGGTCAACAGTGTTAATCGTTATCGTGACGTGGCTCACATTAAAACCCTTTAACCTTTCGATGTAGGGGAGCAATGCCAAGCCGTTAGTCGCGACACAGACAAGCATCCGAGGAAAATGTTTCTTTACCAACTCAAGGGTTTCCAGCGTCTCGTCCGGGTTAGCGAACGGATCGCCCGGGCCAGCTATACCGACAACGGCGAGGTTAGAAATTTTTTCAACAGCTTTCTTTAGATATTCGATAGCCTGTCCGGGCGACAATACCGCACTTGTAACACCGGGGCGGGTCTCGTTCACGCAGTCGTATTTCCGGTTACAGAAGTTGCACTGTATGTTGCATTTAGGCGCGACGGGCAGGTGTATCCTGCCGAAAGTATGCCTGGCTTTATCGTTAAAACAGGGATGGTTCGATATATCGTATCTTGTTTCCATAGCTCACCTCACATGTACATATAACCAACAGGCGATGATTCTTGCGTTTTTTCGATCAGCTTATTGACTATTAAATCGAACAGGCACTGCGCGCCGCGATAACCTATATGCAGAAGGCGCTGACCCCCTATCCTGTCGTGTATGGGAAAACCCGCCCTCACGAGAGGTATTTTCAATTGTTTTGAAAGAGGATACCCCTTGCTGTTGCCTATCACGAAATCAGGCGAGAGTTCTTTCGCTATCGCGGCGGCTTCCATGAAATCCGCGCCTTCCTTGACGACCGCCGCCGCTCCTATGCCGGGCACAGCCTTTTCAAGAGAAGCGGAAAACTTCCCGCTCTCCCCGCCAGAAACACATAAAACCGGCCTAACACCTATCTCCGAGAGCAACGACACCATTCCTATCACAAAATCTTCCTCACCGTAAACCACGGCTTTTTTTTCGAAAACATATTTGTGCCCGTCAGAATAAGAATCCACGAGCCTGCCGCG
>CAZSIW010000410.1:0-1746 GCA_964606755.1 uncultured Elusimicrobiales bacterium
AATATATTTTACTGTCAGGCAATAGATAGAATAGATCAATGTCAGGCGCAATTTCGGATAGTTTAACAGGAAAATCCTTTTCCTGCTCGATCTTTCTGGAGACAACCTTAATTCCTTCCTCTGCGCACACGGCGCTCAGCTCATTGAAATTTTCTCTGGATTCATCCGAATAAAAGACTCCCATACTCTTTACATCGGGAAACACTTTCATCAATAACTGGATTCTGTCTTTTTCGCTGATTTTTATGCTGATCCCGGTTATATTGGGTTTCGGAGGTTTATCACTCGTATAGTATACCGCGCTGAAAACTACAGGGATGTCGCTTATCCTCTTTTTGGCCAGTTCATAAGCGGCCGTACCAAAGACAAACACAACGCTAGGCTTATTTGATTCTATCTTTGAAACTATCTCTTCCTCTTTCTGTTCCTCAACATCATACTCCTGTAATGACCCGATCAGGCCGTTCCTGTCCAAGTTTTCTTTGCAACTATCCCATACGGTATTAAAAACGTCTTTCTTTCCGGAAAACACCACCGCCGCCGAAAACTTGGTTTCACAGAATAGCCGCCCATAACCCGCTATAAGGATCACCGGCAAAATAAGGAAAAATATTATCGCCTTGAACTGTTTCATTTCACATATCCCTTTTTTTCTTTTGTGTTGCCAACGGCAGATCTATGTATAACCTGCTTCCTTCACCGACTTTACTCTCCACTCTTATGTCTCCCCCGTGCTCTTTGACTATCCCATAAGAAATGCTTAAACCCAATCCAGTACCATTTTTCGCCTCTTTGGTGGTAAAAAATGGATCAAATATCTTATTCATAATGCTTTCATCGATCCCGCATCCGTTATCGGCAAAAGTCAACAGAAGTTTACCGGTCTTCTCATTAATGGTTATAGTGAGCCTAGGGTCCTCAACACCTTTCAAGGAATAGACCGCGTTGTTGATGATGTTAAGAAAAACCTGCTGCATCTGATAGAAATCCACATTTACGAATGGCAGTGTCTTCGGAAATTCCCTGACCACCTTTATGCCAGAATTTTTGAAATCATATTCGACAAGCTCAATGCATTTTTCTATGATCTCCTCTATCTTTGTCGCGGATTTCCTGGTTTCGTGCTTGCGCGAAAACTGCAGCAGGTTGAGGATTATTTTTCGGCATCTTTCAGCCTGTTCTTTAACTGTGATCAGATCCTGTTTTTTTGTGTCACAAAGCCCGCCTTCTTCTATCATCAGCTGGACGAGCCCGATGACCACCGTCAACGGATTGTTAAGTTCGTGGGCAACACCCGAGGCCAGCTCCCCTATCGCGGCAAGCTTCTCGGCCTGCACCAGTTCTTTCTGCATCATGGACAGTTTATCGTAGGCCTCATTCAGATCGCTTATTTTAGACTCAAGGTTCCTGTACAATTCCGCGTTTTCAATCGCCTGGGACACCTGGGACGCAAAGATGTCGGCATATCTTTTGTCCGAATTGTTAAAAGGAACAGCGTTTTTCGTCCTGGCCACGCACAAAACACCAACGACTTCATTCTTGGCTTTCAAAACGGATAAGATAGAGGATTTTAGGTCTCCTCCAGTCTCAATGCCGTCGAAATGACTATCTGCGGCGGCTAGTATAATACACGATTCTTTCATCTCGGCTGCCTTTGCTGCTATGCGTTCACCCAGCATGACCCTAGCCTTCTTCCCTGCCTCATTTTCGATCCCGCTTGACGCCCCTACATATAAATTTTTATTT
>CAZSIW010000411.1:0-1745 GCA_964606755.1 uncultured Elusimicrobiales bacterium
CCTTCCTGAGGGAGTTGAGCACATCGAAACCGCTCATGTCGTTAAGCTGTATGTCAAGGAACACGAAATCTATCTCTTCCCTGTCGTACAACTTTATCGCCTCGGAACCGGAGGCGGCCCTGACGCAGGGCACCTTGAAACGGTTAAGAAAAAATTCAAGGAAGTCCAATATATCTTCGGAATCGTCAACGATGAGGACTTTTTTCTTCAATTATATACCTGTCTATACCGGGCACGCCGAGGCCGGTTATTTTGAGTCTGTCTTTTTCTCGAGCCTGTCCAGCGCCTTCTGCGCTGTCTCAACAACCACCTTATTCTGGTCGGCAAGAAGTTTTTTCAGGTCGGAAGCGACGCTCGAGTCACCGATCTCGCCGAGGGATTCTATGCACGCCAGCCGCACCGCGAGAACGGGGTCGCTCAGGTCCTTGACCAGCTGCGGAACACCAGCGTCTATCTTGCGGTTACCGGTTATTTTTGCCGCGGTAACTCTTACGCCCTCGGCCTGGTCCGAAAGCATGTCAACGATGTCCAGGTACGTGTCGGTGTTATCGATCTTGCCCAGGGCCCTGAGAGCCGCGTTCCGGTAGTGAGGGTATGAGCTTTTGAGCAGCTCTTTAAGGAAAGGCACCGAGGCCTCGTTGTTCAGGTCGCCCAGCGCGGATATTACCGACATTTTTATGTCGTTTTCTTTCGAGGTATTGAACGCGTCTTCCAGGGGTTTTACAACATCGGCTTTTTTGTATTTAACGATCGCGCTTATCGCGGCTTTCTGGACTTCAAGGTCTACATCCTTTAGCATCCTGATAACGTAAGAAAGGTTTTCTTCCCTGCCCTCGTTGCCGAGCGCGGCAACGGCGTTGCGCCTGACGCAGGCCTGTGTATCGCCGAGCAACTCATACTTGCTGGCTGTTGGTTTTTCATCGGAAAAAGAGAGGCTGGACAACCCGGAGACTAACAAGAGCACCATTAACGACCGCAGCATATATGCCTCCCCGCCTGATCGGCGTGTCCCGCAGGACTGGACAAGTTTCAAAAATTATATACAAAATCAATACATTTGTCAATCGACAATCATCTGGATTTTTTTAATTTTGTCGTCCCCGCGAAAGCGGGGATCCAGTATATTCTAATTCACTGCGACCACGCCGGCGTCGTGGACGAGCCGGGCATCTCCGCGATCTTCCTGAGGCCCGAGCCGTCTATGGCCATGACATTGAGCTCTTTTTTTCCGAACTTCGTTGACGTAAAAACCACGAACCTGCCGTCAGGCGAAAAGGACGGGTTCTCGTCGTTCCCGGGATTGAACGTGAGCCTTATGGTCTTTAGAGTGTTAAGGTCATACATGAATATTTCGTAACCGTATTGATCGTCCACCCTCTGGCTGAAGGCTATCTTGTCCCCGCGCGGCGACCAGCAGGGCGAATCGCAGAAACCAGGCGTTGTCAGGCGCCTCATATTGCCGCCGTCAAGGTTCATTATATAGAGCTGGGGATACCCCGGCTTGTCGCACACAAAAACTATCTCCTTGCCGTTGGGCGCGAAATACGGGCTCGTAGCTATGGCTCTTCCGAAGGTCAACTGGTAGTCCTGTTTGCCGTCGCGCTCGATGATGAATATGTTCGGGTACTCGCCCCTTGAAAGGGTAAGCGCTATCTGTTTGCCGTCGGGCGAAAAGGACCCCGCGGTATTGAGGCCCTGGAGCGTCGAGACCGGCCTGCGCGACGTGCCTTCGGGAGATATCGAAT
>CAZSIW010000412.1:0-1721 GCA_964606755.1 uncultured Elusimicrobiales bacterium
GAACCTCGTCAACGAGGCGGCGCTTCTGGCGGCCCGGAAAGAAAAAACCGCGGCTGACATGTCCGACCTCGAAGAGGCGATAGACAGGGTGATAGCGGGCCCGGAAAGAAAATCGAGGGTCATTTCGGACAACGAGAAAAAAATAATAGCATACCACGAGTCGGGACATACGCTGGTGGCGAAACTTACGCCCGGCACCGACCCCATACACAAGGTTTCCATAATATCGAGAGGCCCTGCTCTGGGTTACACCCTTCAGCTTCCTATCGAAGACAAGTACCTGACGTCCAAGCAGGAGATACTCGCCAGGCTCAACGTCCTTCTCGGCGGAAGGGCGGCTGAGGAGCTGGTGTTCAACGAAGTCACCACCGGCGCGCAGAACGACCTCGCCAAGGCGACCGAGATGGCGCAGAGGATGGTTGTCGAGTTCGGGATGAGCGAAAGGATCGGGCCTTTGTCACTGCGCAGGCCTACGGAAGAGGTTTTCCTCGGGCGCGACTACAACAGGGAACCGCGGTATTCGGACAACACGGCTGAAATAATAGACGAGGAAGTCAAGAGGATAGTAGAGGAAGCGAAGGCGCGGGCGGTGGAGCTGCTGCGCTCGAACCTCGAAATTCTAAAGAAACTCGCCGACCGGCTCGTTGAGAAGGAATCGCTCGACGCCGAAGAGGTTGAAAGGATAGTAAAGGGCGAGAACGGCGCGGCCGCGGCGCCTGCTGCACAGCCGGTTCAACCGGCCGTTCAGCCGGAGAACGCATAGTGAATGCTGTCGACAAAAAAAAGATAGAAAAGGGAGTGAGGATGATCCTGGAGGCGGTCTGCGAGGACTGCGGAAGGGAGGGCCTTAAGAACACTCCGAAAAGGGTCGCCGATTTCTACGAGGAAGCCCTCGCGGGAATGAGGATGGACCCCAAAAAACTCCTGAGCGTTTATTACGAACAGGAAAACCACGAGGAGATCGTCCTCGTGAAAGACATACCGTTCTATTCAATGTGCGAACACCACCTTCTTCCTTTTTTCGGAAAGATGCACGTGGCCTACATACCCAAAAGCGACAGGCTGCTGGGGGTGTCTAAACTCGTGCGCGTTGTTGAGATGTACACGAAAAGGCTTCAGCTGCAGGAAAGGCTTGTCAAGCAGATAGCCGACACCATAATGGAAGTCGCCAAGCCGCGCGGCGCGATGGTGGTAGTAGAGGCGGAGCATCTCTGCATGACGATGCGCGGGGTGATGAAGCCCGGTTCCAAGATGGTAACATCTGCCATGCGCGGTATATTTTTGAAAGACGCCAGGACCCGGTCCGAGGCGCTGTCGCTCATAAAATGAAGATTAGAATCTGTGATATAAAAAATGAAAACGAGGCGGCGCGGCTGATAGCGGTGACGGGCGCCGACCCGGCGTCGGTAGGCATCATGGCGCCAAAGTCGCTGATGTTCAACCTGCTCATTGAAGACGTTGACAACAGGGCGGCGGCCGTGATAAAGCAGGACATGCTCTCCCTGGGCGGCGACGCGGCGGTTAGCTGGAAGGTGAGCTGTTTTAAAAAAGGCAGGTCCTGCGTCCTGGTCATGGCCACGGGAAAACAGATCGAGAAGCTGGCTCAAAAGCTCAGGGCCCAGCCCTTCGGGCTTTCGGATATCTCGGAAAGAATTGAGCGGTCTGTTTCAAACTATACCAAAGAAAATTTTGTAATAAAGTCCGGCTCCAAGAGGCTGACG
>CAZSIW010000413.1:0-1716 GCA_964606755.1 uncultured Elusimicrobiales bacterium
AGCTGAAAGCGTTCTTCAGCTCGGCTATAACCCTTTTCACCGACTGGTTGCGGAACGCCCGGCCGAATATCTTCGTGACGGTGCAGAAGTTGCAGTCAAAGGGGCACCCGCGCGAGGTCATCACGGGTATAATGTTCATTTTTTTGTAGCCCTCGAGCAGTCCGTAATTGACCAGCGGCAGGTCGTCCAGGTTTTCCACAGCCTTGCCGTATATTATTTTTTCCGTATATTTGCCGGCAATTATATCAATTATAATATTCTCGGCTTCACCGACAACAACGTGATCCGCGAGGCCGACAAACTCCTCGGTCAGCAGAGAGGGATGAATGCCGCCGAATATGATCTTCATTTCGGGGAATATCTCTCTGGCCTTAAGGGCCAGCTCTTTCGCGCGGTTTGAGGTGAGGGTAAGACAGCTTATGCACAGGTAATCGGCGCTCAACTCGAACGGGCTTATCCTTCTGCCCAGAAGATTCTCGTTCAATATCCTTACCGAATACCCCGCGTTGTGAAGGATTGTGCCCAGATAGAGACCGCCCATGAGCGGAAGCTTCATGTAGTTGTCAAAAACATTGGCCTCGCTGCCTCTCGGTTCAAGGTAAATAATGGATTTTTTATTCATTATCTTTGCCTGTGGAAATAACGCTTATCCCCATAAGGATAAGGATCGTCCACCAGTACTTCGAACTGATATCAAACACTATGAAAAACACAACGGAGATAGACAGAAGAATTAATCCCATCAGGAGATACATTCTTTTCTTCAGGTTAAAAAGGTATATCGATAAAAAGGAGAGCCCGGCCGAAGTGATGAACAGCGGCCACAATTTGCCCAGGTGCCACCATGAATAAAAATTACAATAGAAGGCGAGAAAGCTGAAAAAGATCAGGTAACTTCCGATGCCGAGAAACTCAATTTCTTTCGATTTTCGCAAAAGAAATATTTTAACGAACCCCATACCCATGATAGTTATTATCACCGGCCAAAGCTTGTATAATATCCTGACCTTAAAAAGTGTCTCAAACGCAAAAACAAGCCCCGTGGCTATCAACACAAGGCCTATCCTGTAATAATCGTTCAATCTTTTTTTGGTTTCCATTTTGTTTTCGGCCCTCCCGCGGCGGTCCGGCGCCTTAACTGTTGCGTTGTCGTCCTTTCATAATAGCGGCAACATTTTATTTTATCTGCGGCTCCTTGCATATTACCGGATTTCACAATTTACTGACTTAAGTTAATTGTATCATTTCCGCAACAAAAATACACAACGCCAATTACAGTTGTTTTCGCAATATTAATCTCTATGTCCCATGCCTTCTCCTGGATTTTCTCTTCCACGCTCACCGTCGCGCTCCCTGTTCTTCTCGCCTTCTCTCTCCCTCTTCTCCGGCTCGGCTCGGGGATGCTCTTTCCAATCCCGGTAACGGATGTGACGCTCTCGCGCAAATCTTTTCCGGTAGTCTCTCGGCACTCTGAAAAGGGGCCTCGGGACGTCCCTGTTCCCGATAATTACCCAGCCTCTGCGGTAGTAATTTGAACGGTACCAGTGAGGCCCCCGGCGTGACCACCAAAATCCGTTGTAGAAAAATATATCCAGGTTCGGATCGGGAACGAAGTATATCCCCAGGGTAGGCACAAAAACGACCTCAGGCGGTTCATTCACTGCGATAACCGGCGGGCCGATGTTCACTTCCACCTTTACGTCAGCCGACGCGCCG
>CAZSIW010000414.1:0-1704 GCA_964606755.1 uncultured Elusimicrobiales bacterium
GAGAGGTTGAGTGCTCCGGCGCCATAGATTCCACCGCCGGCGCCGGAACCGTTCCCGTTGTCTTTGCCCGAAACAATCTCAAGCCCGTTCTCTTTTGTGTAGGTGAACTGCAGGTTCTTGAACGAATATATTCCGTCCTTATATGAGACTTTGCCTGCCTGAAAGTCTCTAAGGAACGCGTCAAGCTGTTCTGCGGTCATACCGAATGATTTCGCAAGGTTGTGCTCCCTCGCGAGTTTCTGGAAGTCTTTCTGGGCGAACAGTTTCGACATCTCTTTTGCGAAGGTTTCAGGTTTAAGCCCCTGTTCATCGACTATTGTTTTCAGGCAGTCTTTCAAGACCTCAAGCGCCTGCTCATTGCCGGGTTCCTGTGAAAGGATCATCATTGCGATGGTCTGAGTCAAAACCCTTGCCTGGGCGCGGGCCACGCGGCTGTAGACCTGGTCCGAGAACTTCGTGTCCTGTGTAACGTTGGGGGTTATCACAAGGTACGATACTTTTCTTTCCTCCAACAGCTTCTCTATGCCCGTGGTATGGAAACCACCGGTGATTATAACGGTGATATTGGATTTATCAAGACCGTTTACTATGGCCTGTGCCTGGTCGGGATAGCGGGAGGTGAATACATCCGTATTTTTTGCGGACTCACTTTTGCCCAAGCAGTTGTCCATAAAATAATCGTTCCTGGACAAGTTTGTCTTGTAAAAATCTTCCAGGAGAGCCGAGTCCCTGGCTAAGACATCGAGCGGCGAGCCGTCAAAATATTTCGTCCACAATAGCTGGAAGCGTTTGATGTTCTTTTCGTAATAGTTATAGTCTTCCGCGGTTATCTTGTTCTCATAGAAATCTTTCAGGCGGTTGAGGAACGAGGAAATAAAAACGATGTCTTTTTCTCTCTCATTAGCAGCGAGGCTGAGATAGATGTCCCTTTCTATGCTTTCCTCTTCCCTGACGAGATCAAGAGGGTTGATTCTCTGGCTGAGTTTGACGTACTCAAAAAATTGTCCCAGGTTGGGGAACGCGGCCAGGTCAAGGCCCGCGTGAACGTCCTGCAGGCGAGAGAGATAGACGTATGCCTCGTCAAGCTTCGAGTAATCGCTCATCTTCTCAGCAATGATCTTATAAACGTTGAACGGCAGTTTCTGTTTGAGGGCGGCGACGTACTCCTGCATCTCCTTGCTGATCTTTTTATATTTCAGATTGTCCTGGACGTCAAGCATCGAAAGAAAGGTCGTTATGTTCTTATAATCGGCAAGGTTAATGCCGGTCTGGCTGGTATACTTCCTGACCGCATCATAAAACTTTCTGGAATCGATCTCGCCGCTTTTGTAGCCGTTGACCAGCTTTTCGAATTTCTTGTGTTTTGACGAGTAATAACTGTCCCTGACCCTGCCCAGGTCGTTGGACATGGTTTCAAAAACGCCGTCTATCTTGTCTTTTTCGGAAAGTATTTTGTCGAGCCTCACGAGGTTCTGCTTATATATGGACTCGTTCTCTATACCCGATATGAAATTCGGCCTGTCGCTTTTGACAGAATAATATTCCGCGCCTGTCAGTCTGCCCTGGCTTATAAGGGATTCTATGATCTCCGATTTAAGATCTCTGTCTTGGATTGAGGTTAGCCAGGAGGTATCCACGTTGCCTATCGCGCCCTCGAGGTACACTTTAGGAAGGCCGTACTTTTCATCTAGGAGAGAGATTATC
>CAZSIW010000415.1:0-1703 GCA_964606755.1 uncultured Elusimicrobiales bacterium
TATTTGCTCAATATAACCTGCGACACAAGGTTTCCGGGATGTTAACTACTCAAGTATTCTTGGGGTAATGAAGACTAGGAGTTCTGTCCTGTCCTTTGAACTTAGATCTCTTTTGAAAAGATGTCCTATCACAGGCAAGTCTCCTAGAAGAGGTACTTGTGTGCCTTGTTTCTCGTCGTCTTCTGTTATAAGGCCGCCGATTACTATCGTTTCCTCGTTCTGTATCATGACGGTCGTTTCGGCCTCCCTGCTGCCGATCACGGGGCCTGCGGGATCCGCCCTGACGTAAAGGCTTACTTCCGGATGGATCTGTATGGTTATTTTGTTATCGGCGTTTATGTTCGGAGTTACGGTGAGTTTTATCCCGACATCAAGGAACTGAGTGCTTTGCGTGCTTAAACCTGTCGCGCTTAATGTCGTGGTAGTGTAGGGTATTTTTTGCCCAATAAGGATCTTTGCTTCCTTGTTGTTGAGAGTCGTGACTTTGGGGTTGGAAAGTAATTTAGATAATCCCTTCTGCTGAAGGGCGTTCAGTGTTCCCTGAAGAGAACTGTTGTTGCCTACAATGCCGAAAGAAATCGCCCCTTGTTGCCCATTTACTGCAGCGGCAGGGAAAGCGACACCTGTTCCTCCAGCGGCGACGCTTTGCGCCGTGACAACGTTCGCGTTCTGCGTGGCGATGCCGTAGCTCTGGCTTGCGGTGGCTGCGACAGACTGTCCTATCTGTACCTGCCCCGAGTTCAGATTGGCTGCGTACTGCCATTGTATGCCGATGTCAGTGCTTTTATTAAGTGTAAGCTCGACTATCTTAGCTTCTATCTGCACCTGCTGCGGTTTTTTATCGAGCTGAACGATGAGTCGCTCGATCGAACTCAGGCCCTCAGGGGTATCTGTCACGACAAGACTGTTTGTCCTTAGATCTACCGATATGTTCCCCTTCCGTCCTTCAGCGGTTCTCACTGAATCGAGGTCGAGTTTAACTTCATCCGCCTTTGCGTAGTTCAGGGAATATATTTTTGTGAATGTGACCGAATGAGCCCTCTCGTCCGCGATCTTCTGCGGGGTCATGACACGCAAAATATTTGATCCCTGCTCTTGCATAATTAGGCTTGTGAGAGAAAGTATCGTATTAAGCGCCTGGCTGAACGGAACATTTTCGAGGTGCAATGAAACAGTTCCGGTTACATCGTCTCCATATATTATGTTTATCCCGCTTTTCATTGATAATATTTTAAGAACATCTCTTACATCCGCGTTCTCGAAATCGACCGTGACCGGGGTCCTGGGGATTGAGACAGAACGGGATGCCTGATCTGTTTTAGCCTGCGTTGTCTGAGGAGGAATAGGAGGTGCGTCATTCTTATCTTTATCAGGTTTAGCGTTTGTTTCCGCGGGTGGCGTTTTTGCAGGGTGTTTTTTTGTTTTCTTGTGTTTTGTTTTGTTCTCCGGCTGAGCCTCGGGTTCAGTTTTGACCGGTTCAGCTATTATTTCAGACGGCTCAGCCTGCGCTGTTGCAACTGCAGCCGTCATTGCGGCTGTGTCTTGTTTTTTATCCGGCTGTTGTGTGGGAACTTGTGGTGACTGTTCGGATTTCTTTGCGGTATCCGATGAAAGCGCGACACTACCAGGAACAGAAGGCGCGGGGTCGGCGGCGGGTGTTTCCGGCGCCTTAACATTTGCGGCAGAGCCTGGCTTATCCGGTG
>CAZSIW010000416.1:0-1700 GCA_964606755.1 uncultured Elusimicrobiales bacterium
AACGCTCGCCACCTACGTATTACCGCGGCTGCTGGCACGTAGTTAGCCGTGGCTTATTCTAGGGGTACCGTCAATTTATTCGTTCCCCTCTAAAGAAGTTTACAACCCGAAGGCCTTCATCCTTCACGCGGCGTTGCTGGATCAGGCTTTCGCCCATTGTCCAAAATTCCCCACTGCTGCCTCCCGTAGGAGTATGGACCGTGTCTCAGTTCCATTGTGTCCGATCACCCTTTTAGGCCGGATACCCGTCATAGCCTTGGTGGGCTGTTATCCCGCCAACTAGCTGATAGGCCGCAGGACCCTCCAAAAGTGCATTACTGCTTTGACCCCTGTCCGATGCCGGACTGTGGTCTTATGGGGTATTAGCACTCCTTTCGGAGTGTTATCCCCCTCTTTTGGGAAGGTTTCCTACGTGTTACTCACCCGTCTGCCACTAAACCACAAAACCCTTGCGGGCTCTATGGTTCCGTTCAACTTGCATGTGTTAAGCACGCCGCCAGCGTTCACTCTGAGCCAGGATCAAACTCTCCATAATTTTATTGCTAAATTGGCTGTCTGATCCTTGGCTGTAACCCCGATTTCTCGGGGGCGTTTATCTGCACGCGTTATAAATAACTGCATTCGAAAGAACTCATATGAAACTATTGCATCATACATTATATTATACAGTGCAACAGTTTCACATCTTTTTGAGAGTAAAAGAACCGGGTACACTTTGCCCCGCATCAAAACGGAGTTAGATAATAGCAAAGTGCAAAAACTTTGTCAAGTATTTTATTAAGATGTTTTTTCTTGTGAATTAGCTTACAGGTTTAACTTGAGGAGGTACGCTCGAGAATTTATCTCAGGTAGGCTGTTTCTCTTGTTAGAGAATTTTGCCTCCCTCCTTTATATTTATTTTGTTACAACTAAACTATAACAAATAAAAAAACTCTTGTCAAGCCCAAATCTTGCCGGGCTAGCAAAGGAGGTTCGATTTCGAGTTGCGAACTCTAGGCAGGCCACTTGGCCTCCCTCCTTGTTCAATGTTTTAAGATTCTAACAAAAATAAAAATATTTGTCAAGCATTATTTTAAAATTTTAAAGATCGACGATGAAACTGGTTTCAGAAAACATTTCACACAAACCGCGATGGTAAAAATCAAATGCCGAGGGACGGAATTGAACCGCCGACACACGGTTTTTCAGACCGTTGCTCTACCGACTGAGCTACCTCGGCATTTTTTACACATCACTATTTTGTTTTATCGTAAGCTTTCTTTCCCGCATCAAAAGCCGCTGAAAAACGTTCTTTCTGTTCGGCTAATTTTTCTTTCCCTTCTTCTACTATATGTTCCGCTTTCTCTACAACCTCTTCTTTGATGTCATTTATTTTGTCACCGAGATCTTCGCCGAGATCCCTTAGTTTCATTCTGGTTTCTTTACCTGATCTGGGAGCATAGAGAATTCCCAGTGCTGCTCCTACCAAAGCGCCTAATAGAAACGACAACACTACCTCGCCTGAATCCCTGTTAGACATAACAACCTCCCTGGAAATTTGCGCCCGCAAAAAAGAGCGTTTTTCCCAAACGACTCAAATACCCGGTTAGCTATTTGGATTGGCCGATTTTTTTTCGATCTTCTTTTTGATAGCTGCCGCAGCGATGCTGAAAAGCCATGATCCGGCTTTAAACCACGGTGAGGTGAACTTGTCCGCAAAC
>CAZSIW010000417.1:0-1693 GCA_964606755.1 uncultured Elusimicrobiales bacterium
GCCGGGTTTTAAGGGTGTGGCCGGGTGTCGTGTACCCGCGGATAGGTTTTTGAGCCTTATTATGTCGATCTGAGGGTGTTCGAATTCAACAACACTTACGTATTTTTCAGGGTTTAGAGGAGTGAACAGGAACTTGAATGGATTCAGATAGAAGGTTGCACTTCTACAACTGAAGGAGTTTCCGACAACAGGGTTTTTAAGAATAATTTTGTTCGGAAAGCTGAAATATAAGGCCTCAAAATTGAAAGGGTGTCTGATCTGTTTTGTCCCAATCTCACGTATTTGAGGCTCTATTATCCTTACCCGTAAAGGAAGAAACACTAAAGCAGCACATAGTACCGCAGATAAGATTACTATATTGAGAGATGTTTTGAGCATTTAAATCCAAAAGTATGTTACTTTGAAACCACTTCGTTTTCAACGGGATTGAACTCGAGAGAATCTTTCTCATCGTTAAAGCTGACCTTTATGGTTATGAGCGGGCTGCCGGGAGTGTGGTTTATGTTCTTGGTCAGTATGTCCTCAGCAAGCGGGTCTTCGAGATATCTCTGGATTGTCCTTTGAAGAGGTCTTGCGCCATACTGGGGATCAAAACCTTTTTCAAGAAGAAAATCCTTCGCTTTGTCGTCAAGGTCCAGCACAAACCCGTGAACGGCGATTTTCTGGCCGCCACGTTTGAGCATTAGCTCAAGTATCTGCTTCATCTCATCTCTTCCCAGCGGGCGGAAGATGATGATGTCATCGATCCTGTTCAGGAACTCAGGGTTGAAAGACTTTTTTATTTCCTCAGTAAGGGTCTCTTTGATATTTGAATAATCCTGCGAGATGTCCTGCTGGACAAGGAAGCCTAGCGATTTTCCCTTAGAAATAAGTCTCGCTCCCACGTTGGACGTCATTATAAGTATCGTGTTTTTAAAGTTCACCTTGTGTCCGAGGTTATCGGAAAGCGTGCCGTTGTCCAGTATCTGCAGAAGCACGTTGAAGACGTCGGGATGAGCTTTCTCGATTTCGTCGAGCAGGATCACCGAGTAGGGTTTGCGCCTGACTTTTTCAGTCAACTGCCCGCCCTCATCGTAGCCGACGTATCCCGGAGGCGCTCCTATAAGCCTTGACACGTTGAATTTCTCCATGAACTCCGACATGTCAATGCGGATGATTGCACTCTCGTCTCCAAAAAGGAATTCGGCTAGAGCTCTTGCGAGTTCGGTTTTGCCGACGCCCGTAGGCCCTAGGAAAATGAATCCGCCTATGGGCTTGTTAGGGTCCTTAAGGCCCGTTCTGCTTCTTCTGACCGCCTGGGAGATGACCTTGACCGCTTCGTCCTGCCCTATGATACGGTTTCTGAGGTTGTTCTCCATGTGGACAAGCCTCTCGGATTCTTTCTCGGTAAGTCTTGTCACCGGGACTTTTGTCCATTTCGAGACAAGGTAAGCTATGTCGTCAGTACTGATGACTGGTTTGGACTCATCTTTTGTTACCTTTGCTTTCTTTTTGCTCTCGTCAAGCGCCTTCCTGAGTTCTCTTTCCTTATCCCTGAATTTGGCGGCCTTTTCATACTCCTGTTTTGCTATAGCCGTTTCCTTTTCAAGGGTAACCTTGGCAAGTTCTTCCTCGCTTTCCCTGAATTCCTCGTTCACTTGTGTCGATGCTTTGAGTCTTGCCCGCGCGCCGGCCTCGTCCAGAAGATCAATAG
>CAZSIW010000418.1:0-1690 GCA_964606755.1 uncultured Elusimicrobiales bacterium
AATTAAGAAAAGATGCCAAAAACATTACTTTCCTCCTTTATGATCATTTGGTGTCAACTCGCTATTCGTATTTTTGTCGAACGCTTTTTCTTTCTTGTTCAATTGTTCGATCGATGCTTTTTCAAGATCGGTCAGGAGTTTCTCAAGATTGAGCAGTATGATGATCCTTTTGTCGAATTTTCCGACCCCGGAAAGGTACTCGGCGTCAATGGCAGCGATCGAGGCAGGTATGGGTTCGACCTGTTCTTTCATCAGATGGACGACCTCCGATACTCCGTCAACTACGAGTCCGAGGATCTGGTCCGTGGCTTTTGTCACAATGATCCTTGTCTTGTCACTGTCATCCGTTTGCGCCAGGCCGAAACGTTTTCTCAGATCTATAATGGGGATTATTTTTCCTCTAAGGTTAATGACACCGTCTACGAAATCAGGCATGCCGGGTATCCTTGTGATATCCGGTTTCCTTATCACTTCCTGCACTTGTATAATGGGGACTCCGTACTCCTCATTAGCAAGGAAAAAAGCCACCAGCTGCTGGGTTTCATTTTTTGTTTCGGACATCTATTCCTCCACTGGAGAATAAAAATAAAGAGGTGTTAGTTTTAAAAACAGAATGGCAAAAGGTTGGTAGTCTTGACGCAATTTTCATAGTATCTGTGCTACGTTAAGATGATACAAATTGCAAGCTCGAATGTCAAATGTTATCTATTGCTGTATTTTGCCGAATAAGAGCTTTAATTAACAAAAGGTGCTATATTTTTTAATAATTATACACTAATTGATCGAGTTTGTCAATATTAGTTCGAAACGTCATATTCGATTTATGAGTTGTATTAAGTATAACTTTTTTATCAGGTTATACATATCATGTAAGTGACATTTTTAATAAAGATTTCTGTCTTGACAAACTATTTCAGATTTAATAACATTATAAACTCATTAAATCAATAAATCTGTTACAACAGGAGGCAGTACATGAAAAAACATTATTTGTTGACACCAGGCCCCACACCGATCCCGCCGGAAGTATCTTTGAAAGAGGCGCTGCCGATCCTGCATCACAGGACGAGTGAGTTCGGAGCCATTTTCCAGGAAGTCGAAGATGGTTTGAAATACATTTTCTGCACACAGAACGATGTCCTTATAATGGCTTCTTCCGGAACAGGCGCCATGGAATCAGCGGTCGTCAATCTGTTAAAGCCGGGCGACAGCGTTCTTGTCGCGACCTGCGGTAATTTTGGCGAAAGATGGACAAAGATATGCGAGGCATATGGCATAAAGCCTGTAGTGTTGAATTATGAGTGGGGTAAAGTAGTCAACCCCGATGACATAGCTAAGGCTTTAAAGGCAGATCCCGGTATCAAAGCGGTTTTCACCACATTCACAGAAACCTCTACCGGTGTAGTAAATGACATCAAAAAAATAGGCGAGATCGTTTCTGCTACATCCGCAGTGCTGGTGGTAGACGCTATTTCTGGCCTGGTTGGCCAGCAGTTTCTCACTGATGAATGGAAAGTTGATGTTGCTGTCACAGGTTCTCAGAAAGGCCTTATGCTCGGGCCGGGACTTGCTTTCGTTTCAGTTTCCAAGAAGGCGTGGGAAGTGGTAGAGAAAGCGCAGCTGCCCAGGTTTTACTGGGACTGGCGAAAAATGAAAAAGTCTCTTGCCACAAAAGAGACCCCGTTCACAC
>CAZSIW010000419.1:0-440 GCA_964606755.1 uncultured Elusimicrobiales bacterium
CAATCCTCTGCAGGTCCGCGCGATCCACCTTGAAGCGGACAACCTTCAGGGACAGATGGTATCTCTTAATGAGAGCGTATCAACCGCGAAACACGAACTGATATTGTCGATAGTGAAACTTCTGCAAAGCGACGGGTATACAACTTCTGTGAGTAACAGGGAAGATATGGAAACCGTCAAAGCATGTATCCAGCGCGCGATAGATGAAAGAAACAGCGAATTCCACGCGAAGAATGAGTGAGATAGAAATCACGCCGGAGTTAACCTGAAACGTTCCGCGATCCCGGCGAAACGCAGCGCTTGACTAACACGCCGAGTATTGATAATATTTCCCATTACATCAAATGAACAGGAGAGACAACAATGGATTTTTTAGCGATAGTGCGCAACGGGAAAGACAACAGCATATACAGGCTCGACATTGACGACACTCTGTTTGA
>CAZSIW010000419.1:450-1648 GCA_964606755.1 uncultured Elusimicrobiales bacterium
TTTTACCATCCCCGCGGACAAATGGCGCGACCCCGTCGTTCTAAGAACGGAGTTCGACGACAGCTATACTCTCGAAGACGGCCAGCTCTTCGAGATAAAAAAGTTCGCCATGCCGCCGGACATGCTCAACGCCATGCGCTTCCCGAAAGAGTGCGGCGAGTTCAAGCTGGATTCCCAGGGCATAGCGGACCTCAAAGCTATCGTGGCGGTCAACACCACCTCAGGCGCGGGCGGCGTTACCGCGATGTTCAAGATAATCAGCAAGGGCAAAAAGCACGAGCCGTCAAAAAGCCTGATGGTAATGAGCAAGCGCAACGGCTACACGAAAGTCACCGACCCCGCCATTTCGTTCGATGACAAGCTCGCCGCGCTGTACGAGCACGGCGCTCTGATATTCAAATCCCCAAGCACCGTCAAACAGGTTTTAAGTTTGAAAGACTACATAAAAGAAGCCAACGACCTCGAGATCGTGGCGTTCCTCGAAAACAAGTTCGAGGGCGACGCCGAAAAATTCCTTGCCAACGCAGACTCCTGGACCCGTAAACGCTTCGCGTCCCTGATGGAAAGCGACGTGTTCGAGCGCATGTCCTCGCTCGACATATACGACGCCGCCAAGAGTTTCAGCTCCGATATCCCCATGCACCTGTCGATGGACCGCAAAAAGCTGGTGCTCCCGCAGGCCAAACAGGACATAAGGATGGCCCTGAAATTCCTCAACGAGGAATACTACAAAGGCGTTCTCACCGGCAAAGACTACCAGACCCACAGCAAAAAACCCCTGGGCAAAGCCGAGAAGAGAGCCGGCAAACCAGGCAAAAAAGAATTAAATTTCCGATAGATGTCGTCGTTCTTTGCTATAGTTTGGTGTCGTATTGCAAAACTTACGTTAACGCCACTGGATACCCTCTCCATACAACCGGCGGGCAGGCTAATAACTTCCTCGGGTATGACACCAAAAAAAGCCTGTCATTCCCACAATCCGTTATCAGCCTGCCCGCCGGCAGTGTGGCGGGGGAATCCAGGGGCTTTGACGTATTTCCCTAACCCCTATTCTCTTTTCTCTGCCTCTCTGTCCCCTATCTTGACTCTTGAAGCTTAGTTGTTTATAATAATCACAATGTCACGAATTGAACATCACGGTGTACTCTGCTATATCCCCCTCGCGACAACTCCTGCGGACCAATCTTTTTCTTTGGTG
>CAZSIW010000420.1:0-1648 GCA_964606755.1 uncultured Elusimicrobiales bacterium
GGTTATCTGCGCCGGAACAATTTTAATATAGTCCACTCATTTCTGTACAGGGCTAACATCATCGCTAGATTTGCGGCATTGTTCGCGCCTGGGACAAAAGTGATATGCACCCAGCAGGCTATAGACCGGTGGAAACCACTGCCGCTTTTGGTTATAGATATACTTACCTCGCGGCTCGTCGACCTGGAGCTGACGAACTCCAGCGCCGCGAGAGATTCCATCGCGAGGCGCGAACGCATCCCGGCTGAACGAATTCGCGTTGTCTATAACGGGTTAGACATGAACACTTTCAAGCCATCAAGGGATAAAAGCGAGGTACGAAAAGAGCTCGGTATCCCGTTTGACGCAAAAGTGGTTGTTTACGCCGGCAGGCTGCACACAGAAAAGGGGACCGATTTTATTCCCGAAATAGCAAAACAGGTCCACGGAGCGCATTTCCTTATAATCGGTGACGGCGATCTTAGAGACTCGCTGGAAAGAATGTGCAGGCAAATGGGGCTGTACGAGAGGTTTAAGTTCACGGGCTGGAGACAGGATATAGCGGATCTATTTAACGCCTCTGATATTTTTCTTTTGCCCTCCAGGGAAGAGAGCTTCCCGCAGGTGCTTCTTGAAGCGATGGCAATGAGGTTGGCCGTAGTAGCAAGGGACATAGGCGGCGTCAGGGAACTTGTGGTCAACAATGAAACCGGAACGCTGATTATTAGAACAGGAAGCCCGCTTGACTTTTCAGTCGCTATTAACTATCTTATTACGAACCCCGCGAAAGCTGAAGCGATGGGCTCTTCAGGGCGCGCAAAGTGCGCCAGTTTCACCCGTGACAGGGTGATCCAAGAGATGAAAAAGTTATATGAAGAAGTATGAATTTTATCTGCTTCTCCGGCATAGCCGGTAGAAGACTCGGAGGAACAAAATGTTCGATAAGATCCTAGCCAGTATCCAGGAAAAAAAAGCAAAGATAGGCGTGATAGGCCTCGGCTATGTCGGCCTGCCGCTTGCCGTTGAGTTCGCAAAGTGCGGTTTTTCTACTACCGGGTTTGAGATCGATGCAAGAAAGGTAAACAGCATAAACAGCGGCGTCTCATATATAAAGGATATCGAACAGGGCGCCATATCGGTTCTTATCAGGAACAAGATACTCTCCGCCACCTGCGACTTTAAAAAACTCAAGAACCAGGACGTAATAATAATCTGCGTGCCAACCCCGTTAAGCAAATCGAAAGACCCGGACCTGAGCTACATCGTTTCAGCCGTCGAAAAAGTCGCGGCGACCATAAAGCCCGGACAGCTAATAGTGCTCGAATCAACAACCTACCCCGGCACCACAAGGGATCTGGCGCTGCCTCTCCTGGAAAAGGCGAAGTTCAAAGTCGGCAGGGATTTCTTTCTCGCCTTCAGCCCCGAGCGGGTCGACCCATCCAACCCCAAATTCAAGATAAAGAACACCCCGAAAGTTGTCGGTGGGATAACCGGCAAATGCTGCAAGCTGGCGGAAACCGTTTATTCCCAGATAGTCGAGAAAGTGCATCCGGTCTCTTCCGCCGACGCAGCGGAGATGGCTAAACTGCTTGAGAACACGTTTCGCGCCGTTAACATCGCCCTTGTCAACGAAGTGGCCATCATGTGCGACAAGCTCAAACTCAGCGTC
>CAZSIW010000421.1:0-1643 GCA_964606755.1 uncultured Elusimicrobiales bacterium
CAGGTTTTATGATAATATTGTTGAGTTCTCCTACAGCGAAGACTCTTCATCGTGCTACGTTGTTATAAGCGGCCGGCCCGGAAACATTTTTGTGGACGGCCGGCCCGAATCTCCTACGACCTATATGACTGATTCCTCTTTTTCCATAAAACTTCCCGGTGGCAGTCATAGGGTCAAGGTATTTACGACTTTGCTTCAGGCAGACAAATCCGAACTCTCTTCCGGCAGATGACCAAGAAACAGGCCAGTAAATGTTCTTGACAGTATAACTGTACATATGTATAATTATACTGCAGTATAGTAAAGCTCCGTTTTATGACAGCTGCGGGGTGGAGGGTTTCATGACAAGACCGTCAAAAAACATCGACCGCCGGCTTATCGAGGCGGGCAAAGCGCTGATACCGAAGACCGGAGTCTCAGGGTTGAGCGTGCGGCTGGTCGCAAAGAAAGCAGGGGTCAACCTCGGGATGTTCAATTATCATTTTAAGACGAAGGACCGTTTCATAGAGACCCTGCTTTTCGAGGTTTATGAGGAGTTTTTTAAGAATCTTAGCGTGGAGGCGGCGAGCGGCTCGAACTGCAAAGAACAGCTGGAGAACGTTCTTTTCCAGGCCGGCCGCTACATACGCGATAACAGAGAGATAGTTTTCCCGTTCATGGAAGAAATAATACGCGGTAACAAGCACATAATGGCCTATGCCAAAAAAAACATGACGGCCCACATAAGCCTTATCTTGCGGCTGGTCAAGGAATGCCAGCGCAAAGGTTATATAGTGAAGATGTCTCAACTGAATGTATTGCCTGTGTTCATGGGAGCGGTGCTCGCGCCTGTGCTGGTTATCAGTGTGCTCAACAAGTTTTTCCAGAACGGGTTGTTGCCCGGGCTTTTGCCTATGCTGTTAGATAAAATGGCTTTGTCGGATAAAGCTCTTAAACAGAGGATAGAAATTGCTTTCAAGGGGCTAGCGCCATGCAAATAAACAAACTGCTCTTTATTTTACTGTTGACAGCTGTTTCCCTGTCCGCCGCGGACATCCCTGCATATATACTGCGTCTCTCAGACCAGGAGGGGCTCGCGGTGTCATCTTCAAAAAAGCTTTCCGCTGCCGAGCACGATGCCGCCGCCGCGAACTTCCGGGCAAAAGTGCAAAACGCCCAGACGCTCCCGCGGCTGACGCTGGAGGGCAGCTACAGTTATGTCACCACGGTCCCCGAGCTCGCGCTCCCGCTTCCGGGCGGTTTAAAGGAAAGGCTCGGAGACAACCCTAACTATTCGGTGGGCCCGATAGTGCGCTGGACACTGTTTGACAAAGGCAGTCTCTCTGACTCCTATCTCAGCGCGTTATCAGCGGCCCGATCCAAAGAGTTCGAGGCCGAGGGCGTGCGCAGGCAGATCCTGTTGAGCGTGCGTTCCGCATATTTTCAGCTGGCTCTCGCCGGTGAGCAGATAGTACTCTACGCAGACGCCCTGAAGTTGTCTCAAAACCAGTACAAGGATATAAGTGTTCAGGTCAGAGCAGGCAACAAGAGCCGGAAAGATGAGTTGTCCGCTCATCAGGATGTGCTTACGCGCCGCGAGCAGTTGAGCCAGGCGCAGGCGGATATGGCTGCAGCACTGAGGGACCTGTCCGCACTGACAGGTG
>CAZSIW010000422.1:0-1629 GCA_964606755.1 uncultured Elusimicrobiales bacterium
CTTGATCGATGAGTCCCTGCCAGTAGCTGCGGTCGTCGGCGGTCATGTCGCGGACGATGATTCCTTGTTTTTCAGGGATTCCCGTTGGGCGGTGACACTTGAACCAATATAACCGCCGATCAAAAGGGTGAAGGCAAGCGCAGATATCACGTATGCGGTCCTGAACCACCGGAAATCGAACACCGGCCACGCGCTCCCGAACCCCTGCTGCTCGATCGCGGCTCTAACGTTCTGCCAGATCACGGCGGGAACGTCAAACGTTTGGGCATTCCTGAAAGGAGCCGAAACCCCAGACACGACGGCCCCATAAAACTCCCGGCAGCCGGCGCACTTATCTATGTGGGACTCCACCGCGGTCTTTACCGAGGTCTGAGCCTCTTTATCCGCATAATCTGTTAAAATCAAACTTCGTATCTTTTCACATTTCATTTTTCTACTCCCGATGGGACCTTCAACTTCTCCACCAGTTTTTCCCTTGCTCTCTTCAGTCTGGAGCGGACCGCGTTAACGTCTATATTAAGAACATCTGCGATTTCTTTGTAGCTAAGCCCCTGTATCTCTCTTAACACCACGCAGGCCCTCTGCTCCGGAGTCAGGACGCTCAGCATTTCTATTACGACGCCCTCGTTGTTCCCGCCTATGCCAGGCTCGCTTTCCGTCACTTTAGAGACCGCGTACTCTGTCATCTTGTGGGCGTCAAGCGACATCTTCTTCTTATAGTTCAGGGCCGCGTTAACGCTTATGCGGTATATCCAGGTCTTGAAAGAAGACTCATATTTGAAACCGCCCAGGCTTCTGTACACCTTAATGAACACTTCCTGGGTAACTTCCCTGGCGTCCTCTTCGTTGAGCAATATCCTGACAACCGAATTATAGACGAACCCCGACGCGGCTTTGTATATCTGTTCAAAGGCTTCGATGTCACCGGTCGCGGCCGATTCAAGAAAATCTCTTGTAATATTCTCTATGTCCATTGTCCCTTTCTCATTAACTTAGACAACGCTAATTCCGATAAAGTTACTAAGTTCATTCACATTATACAATAATATTTTGCGTTTTGATATTCACGGCTATTCTTTTCTGTGGAACAAAGCCCGTTTCGGGGTGAAAAAAGTCAGTACCGGCTATTGCAAAAATAAAACAATATTTTTAAACACCGCTATTTCCGTCGAAAAACAAGCTAAACCTTGACAAAATAATTGCGCTTTATTATAATGTTCTAAATTCAGGGCAGGCAAGTTACGAGGTTAAGATGAAAAATGTTGAACAGGCGCTGGTACTGATAAAACCAGACGGTCTTAAAAAATCACTTACCGGGAACATTATAACAAAACTATCCGAGGCCAAACTCGTGATCATAGGCACAAAGATGGTCAAGGTCTCGAGAGCTCTTGCCGAGGAACACTACAAACAGCTCAAGGGCCAGCCGTTCTTTGAGGGCCTTCTGGAATACATACAGGGAAACCTTCACGGCAAACCCTACGACAGGGTTCTGGCACTGGTATACCAGGGTGAAGACGCGATAAGAAAGCTGAGAACCATAGCAGGCGCGACAAACCCCGAGCAGGCTGACCCGGTTTCCATACGCGGCGCGTACGGCAGGATAACCACAGCCGGCCTCTACGAAAA
>CAZSIW010000423.1:0-1623 GCA_964606755.1 uncultured Elusimicrobiales bacterium
TAATATCGCTTGTGCTTCCTCAGGTGTATAACGTAGTGCTTGCGGCCGAGTCCTTGTGCCGCTTATGCAATTCGAAGTATAAATTCCTGCCAGCAGAACCATTACCATCATTGTTTTCTTCATTTTTTTCTACAACACATACAACAAATATCATCTTAAAGAGCTCGGCATGCGTAAAGAGGCTGACAAGTTTTCTTCGATGGCGGATGATTATCTTAAGATGAACATGTCGAAGGAGGCCCAGTCCGCCCTGAACACCGCTCTGTCGGTAAATCCCAACGACCCCGAGATCAACTACAAGCTCGCCAAGGTTTACAACTACTATCTTTTCGATCGCGACAAGGCGCTCTATTATTACACCAACGTGCTCAAGCTCAGCCCGTACCACTACGACAAGAAAACGATAGAATGGGAAATTAAACGTTTAGAAGCCATGAAGTAAAGGTGTCAGCGTTTGTCATTCCCGCGAAAGCGGGAATCCATAAAGTTGCGGTGTTTTTACAAAATGGATTCTGGATCCCCGATTACTGCCTTCGGGGATGACACCAACAAGCCCTCTAATGTTTTGAAAAGACAATTCAAAAGAGATAAAATATAAAACTATGGAAACAATTAAAACTATAAACCTTACCAAAAAATATGGCGAGCTTATAGCCGTTGATAATATAAATCTTACTATCAACAAGGGCGAGATCTTCGGCCTGCTTGGGCCGAACGGCGCCGGCAAAACGACGACTCTCATGATGCTCTCATCGCTTTTGAAGCCGACCTCCGGTACCGCCACCATCAACGGTTTTGACAGCGTTAAACAAGCGGAAAACGTCAGGGAATGCATCGGAATGGTTTTTCAGGACCCGAGTTCCGACCCCATACTCAGCGCTTATGTCAACCTTAAGCTCCACGCCCTGTTGTATGACGTGCCTATGAGCGAAATAGATTCCAAGATAGATAAGGTCCTCTCGCTCGTTGACCTTGAGAAGCGCAAGCACGATATAGTGCGGTCCTTTTCCGGAGGGATGAGGCGGCGCATGGAGATTGCCCGCGGGCTTCTGCACGAGCCGCGGATATTTTTCCTTGATGAGCCCACTTTAGGCCTTGACCCGCAGACGCGCGACCATATCTGGAGCTACATCAAATCACTGGCAGAAAAAATAAATATGACCATAGTGCTTACTACTCACTACATGGAAGAGGCCGAAAAGCTTTGCGGCCGGATCGCAATAATAGACAAAGGTAAAATAGTAGCGCTTGATTCTCCAAAAAATCTTATAAACACGCTGGGCGGCGATATTGTTCATTTGCGGGGAACTCTTAATTTTGAAGAACTGAAAAAACTGCCGTTTGTGAAAGATATACAAAAGACCGATAATTTATATCAGCTTTCCGTTGAGAACGCCGCAAAAAATCTTCAGCAGCTGCTTTGTTCCGCCGGAACAGTGGATCACGTAGAGGTGCACTCCCCCAACCTCAACGACGTTTTTCTTCACTACACCGGCAGGGCGATGCGAGAAGAGGAAGGCGATACGATGGATTTTTTGAGGGATATTAACCGCGTGCGGGAAAATAAATGAAGATAAAAAAGAAACTGAAAGCCATATATGCTCTCTGGTACCGCGATTTTAA
>CAZSIW010000424.1:0-1596 GCA_964606755.1 uncultured Elusimicrobiales bacterium
TAATTTAGAGGTATGAATGCCATGCAAGGTAATACAATCAGCAGCAGAGTAGTGACAGGAAATATTATGAACAATGTAAATGAACGCTTAATAGCTCCGGCCATTTTTTTATTTTCAACTATTATAGCCGGTATCGCAAACAGGAACGGAGCCTGGACAATTAAAGTCATAAAAAATTCAACATATGGTGCGGCTTTGCCTGGTTTAAATAGCGCGTACACCGGTTGAAAGATCTTCATGACGCCAAATGTTGTGATTATAACAAGGCCCCATATTATGAGCATCCTGAAATATTTTTTTGCCGATTTTTTAATTGCAAATCGCAACTTTGGATCGTTGTCTATCGTTATTTGTCTTATCAAGGCGATAGCCAGGCCCGTAAAAAATACTCCTGTTATAAAACTGCTTATATCTCTTAGGTCATTGAAAACTTCCGGCAGGATTAAACAGTTGGCCGGGTAGTGAAGATATGCTTCACCCCATGTCCGGCCGATAACAGAAGAAAATGTCTTTAAAACAGGCAAGAACGGAGCGAGCAAAATGACCGCCAACATGCATGCGTCTAACATGGCCATGCATAAAAATGGCACAATAATAATGGGATACTTTGCTAACACCGAAAACGCAATGCGCCATATTTTGAATAGTGAAAGTGAGTTTACTTCGATCATCATGATTATTTATCCTCTATGTAGTGCAGATTCTCTACGTTTATGGATCTAAAACTTCTCGCTAAGACTTATCTGCTGCGTGTTTCCAAGCTCTCCGTAAGGAACAAAAGCATAATCGATCATATAACTTCTATACCTGAACCCCAGGCCCGCGCTTGGACCGTTAAGCCCCTCCGTGTCATTTGTTCTTGAGTTATAACCCAGTCTCACCGTTACATTCATGGTTTTATTTAGTGCACAGGTATATTCGCTTCCTATCCCGAAATAAATATCATTGTCTACGGGTGCGTTGGCATCCAGCGCCAATTTCCAGTTGTTCAGCAAAGCGTATGCGCCTCCCAGCTTTATATTGAGTGGAAGAGGATCTTCTTCATTGGTGAACGACATTTGTCCCCCAAAATTCTGCACCGCCGCTCCCAGCCAAAACCTGTCATCCATCATAGGGTACATCACCCCAAAATCCCCTGCGTAAGCATTGCCGCTGGTGTTCATTATCTTTGACGACACGTATTTCATGTTTATTCCCAGCAATAATTTATTTATAGATATGCCGTAGGACAACGATATGGCTATATCCATGGGAGTAAAGTCACCCCCCTCAAGGCCAGTCTCATCCGTTTGTTTAATCGCACCATAGGAAAGATATTGAGCTCCGATCCCTATACTCCCGGCATTGCCTATTTTTTGAGCATACGAAACCCAGTCATAAGAGATATCCTCAAACCATACCGCGTACATAAACGACACCGATTTGTCTTCTATCCTGTTCAATCCTGCCGGGTTCCAGTATATCGCCGTCGAATCATCAGCCATGCCGGCAAATGCCTCACCCATACCTTCGGCACGGGCGCCCGCGCCAAGCTTCAAGAATTGAGAAGCGGTCGTCCCCGCATCACTCTTTGAAAACTCCGCCAGACTGATCCCT
>CAZSIW010000425.1:0-1594 GCA_964606755.1 uncultured Elusimicrobiales bacterium
TTGATGTTTTCAGGAAAATGCCGTTAAGTGAGATCATAAAATATAAGGCGCTATATGAAGGGAACAGGGCGGCTATGGAAGCCGGATTAATGGCGCAAGGGGTAGATCCGCAGCAGGTTATGATGATTATCGACGAGAGGATTAACAACGGGAAATAACGGCAGGGGACAAGTCATGGGCCCGCTGAAGGCGCGGCGATCCTTCCTCGGATAAGCCGAGGGCCCAAGCGCGTTGTTATCGTAGAAACGGTGGGAAAAAAACGCACGCAACGACTTATTGAGGCATTACAATAAATAAGCAGGGACAGGAAATGCCCTTTTTTTAGATGTAAATATATGATATAAATGCAAGAAGTGACGGGTGATCTTGTATCTGAAAAGGAGAAAAACGGTGAAAAAATGTTTATTTGGTTTGATGATTTGTTTTTTGATGGTTCTGCCGTGGGCCGGGGCTAAGGAAACGCCGAAAGACGCAATGAAGTTCGCTGTCGATAATATAATCTGGCACGGGCAGGCGGCAATAGAGGTGCACGACGGCGTGACTGTTTTTGCCGACCCGTACAAATTAAAAAAATCAGGCAAGGCCGATATAATTTTAATCACTCATCCGCATCCCGACCACCTGTCTCCCGAGGATATAAAGAAAATCCAGACGCCGGAAACGGTGATCGTGGCTCCGGACGATCCTGATTGCAGAAAAAAACTTTCCGGGGATGTGCGGTACATGAAACCCGGAGAAACGATCACGGTGAAAGGCGTTGTAATAGAAGCGGTGCGCGCCTACAACACGAGTTTTACCAGCTTCTTTCATAAAAAATCCAGAAATTGGTTAGGCTTTGTTTTTACTGTCGACGGCATGCGGATATATACCGCGGGCGATACGGACCGGATACCTGAAATGAAACAGATAAAGGCGGATATCGCCTTTTTGCCGGTGGGCGGGGTAGTTACCATGAGCCCGGCGGACGCGGTCGACGCCGCTTTGGACATAAACCCCAAAGTTGTTGTGCCGATGCACTATGGCATGATACCCGGTTCATCCGGGAACGGCATATTGTTTAAGAAGTTGATGTATAATAAACTTGATGTGCTGGTAAAACCGGTAGAATAACAGGCTTATGGAATACAGGAAGTTTCTGTATTGTTGTATTCTCGCGATAAAAGTTATATAATTAGCTGACGAACAACACACCTTAAAATGGCCAAGAAAATTCTGGTGATCTCAGGCAGTCCGAAAAAAGACGGAAACACTGCGGCGCTGATAAGCTGGTTTGCCGAAGGGGCCTGCTCCAAGAACGCTACGATTGAAATTGTCCAGAGCTCTTCCCTCAAAAATAAATCACACGGTTGCATCTCGTGCCGCAAATGCCAAACAATAGAAAGTTATGAGTGCGTTATAAACGACGATATAAAGCCTGTCCTGAAGAAGATGACGGAGGCGGATGTTATTGTGATGGCAACACCCCTCTATTTCTTTTCGGCGAGCGCTCAGCTCAAGCTTGTTTTTGACAGGATGTTTTGTCTCTATAAGTGGGACAACGCCGCCGGGACGATGAAGACGGTGCTCGCAGACAAAACACTTGTGCTTCTGGCCA
>CAZSIW010000426.1:0-1580 GCA_964606755.1 uncultured Elusimicrobiales bacterium
AGCTGACCATTGCATTATTCTTGAATCTTTGAACAAGCCATTTAAATTCAATACCGGCCGCCTTATAGTCCTTATTAAAAAATCCTTGAATTATCAATAATAATACAAAAACGATACATGTGTAGGTAAAAACATCTCCAAATCGCGTGTAAAATGTAATTCTATGATTAGGCGTAACATTGCA
Source organism: uncultured Elusimicrobiales bacterium (assembly GCA_964606755.1). Classification (GTDB taxonomy): domain Bacteria; phylum Elusimicrobiota; class Endomicrobiia; order Endomicrobiales; family CAZSIW01; genus CAZSIW01. The sequence continues at coordinate 185 of CAZSIW010000426.1, forward strand.
CAGCAAATAACCCGCCGTAAACATTGGCAATCTTTTAATGACCGCCCCGCTAGGAGCAATGAGCGCGGTCACTCCGGTGTTGGCGCACTCAAGAAGCATCCTCCTGTTTTCTACCGCACGGTAAACGTTCATCGCGAAGTGCTGCTCGGGAGCCGAGGTATCGTCAAACCAGGCGTCATTCGTATGATTAATAAGTATATCAGCTCCTTTCTTTGCGAACCCACGTACCGTATTACCGTAGAAATTCTCTGAACAAATGAACGCACCTAAGTTAACCCCTTTAAAGGGCATAACGGTCTGCGTACGGCCAGGAGCGATATTGCCCAGCACATTGAGAAAATCCATGAACTTAAAAAGCGAACGCAGGGGCAAAAACTCTCCGAATATCACCCTGTGCATTTTCCTGTGGAGGTTCTTAACAACCCCATCCGCGCCGATAAGAAATGAAGCGTTGTAAATAATACCCTCCCAGGTCGTGCGGTCATTAAAAGGCGCTCCCACAAGATTATAGCAGCCGGATTTTTTCACTGTTTCGTTGACCCATCCGGTAAGTTCCTGATCCCTCAAATAAACTCCCGGCGCCGCTGTTTCCGGCCACACTATAAGGTCCGGTTTTTCTTTTGAAGCGTCAAGTACCAGTTTTTGGATTTTGGACATTATCCCATATCTATAACTATCGGACCATTTTTGGTACTGAGGGATGTTGCTCTGGATCGAAGCTATTTTGATAGACCTTCCCTTATCGAACCCATCATACGCGTTGTTTTTCAATTGGAAACCTGTTATCACACAAAACAGGATCACACTGGCCGAAAACACTGCAGGTTTCCAATCCTTTTTCTTAAGCAGGACAAAGATTGAAAGGTTGGATAAAAGTATCAGAAAAGAGACCCCAAAAACACCTGTATATTGCGCCATCTGCACAACAGGCAGGGCCCTGTACTGGGAATAACCAAACACTCCCCATGGAAAACTTGTGAACACCTGTCCCCTCAAATACTCCATGCACACCCATGAAGCCGCCCCCCAAAGGACGAAAGCGAAATCGTTCAATTTTCTTACACACAGTAATAATGTCCATATACCAGTGATATATATCCACAAATAAAAGCTCAGGCCGGGAGTTGCGATAAACGCAGCCAGCAATTTTTTATCTACCGCAATAGACACCCAGTAGAACAGAAAAAAGCTGGTTGTATACCCGCATATAAATGACAACACTATAGAGTACAATATCCTTTCAAAATCTATCGCAAACAGGTAAGGAACAAGCGCGGCCCATATAAGAAATGAGCACTCCGGCTTCTCAAAAGAGGCAAAAATGAGCAGAGCCGATAAAACCGAGAGCGATACCTGCTTAGTATTAGAAAAAAGAAACCTTAACATTGTAAATACA
>CAZSIW010000427.1:0-1576 GCA_964606755.1 uncultured Elusimicrobiales bacterium
GAAGAGGGAGAAGATATTGAGCTGGGAACGATAGTAAAGACCGGTTTTAAGGATACTCTATGTGTTGAGTCCGGCGGCCCGGAGCCGGGGGTCGGTTGCGCGGGCAGGGGAATAATCACTTCCATAAACATGCTCGAGCAGCTGGGCGCCTACGCTCCCGACAAGAAACTAGATTACGCTTTCTACGATGTGCTTGGAGACGTCGTGTGCGGTGGTTTCGCCATGCCTATAAGAGACGGGAAGGCCGAGGAGATATACATAGTGGTTTCGGGTGAGATGATGGCCATGTACGCCGCCAACAACATCTGTAAGGGCATAGTTAAGTATGCGGCTTCAGGCGTTGTGCGCCTGGGCGGGCTGATATGTAACTCAAGAAATGTAGACAACGAGAAAGCGATGATAGTGGAACTCGCGCGCCAGCTGGGCACGCAGATGATATATTTCGTTCCGAGAGACAATATGGTACAGAAAGCGGAGATCAACAGAAAGACCGTGATAGAGTTTGACCCCGCGCAGCCGCAGGCTGATCATTACCGCAACCTGGCAAGGTCTATCGACCAGAACAAACTGTTCGTAATACCGAAACCTCTTGCCATGGAAACGCTGGAAAAACTGCTTATTGATTTCGGGATAGCGAATTAATGGCTAAACAAGTTGACCAGTTAACCTGTTAGCCAGTTATCCAGTTGAAGTCAAAGGCCTTAACTGGCAAACAGGCCAACTGGCGCACTGGACAACTGATTTGTTGAGAAATATCCGCATATGATTTACTGATAGAGTGACGCTCTATCGAAGGAGGAAACAGGGAATACCCGGTCCGGATGAACTTCAAAAATATATGCGGCTGCGATTAAGAAGTTGAAGTTGTTTTTACGATCTGCGAAATACGAACTGCGATATACTAAATTTAAAGGAGGAAGTGAACATGGGTATGATAATGATCAAGGCAATAGTAAGGCCTGAGAAAGTTGACAGCGTTATGGCGGAGTTGATGGAGGCCGGTTTCCCGGCTGTGACCAAGGTGTCGGTCTTCGGGCGCGGAAAACAGAGGGGGCTTAAAGTCGGGCAGGTGCATTACGACGAACTGCCTAAAGAACTTCTGATAGTCGTAGTGAACGACAAGGACAAGGAGTTCGTTCTCAAGACGGTCATGGAGAGCGCGCGCACAGAGAAAAGCGGCGCGTACGGCGACGGCAAGATATTTGTTTCGGCAGTCGATGAGGTGTACACGATCAGTTCCGGTGTAAAAGAGTCGTAGCCGAGAATTGAAAAGCAGTTAATTTAAATTTGAGATTTGAGATTCAGGCGGCTCGCCGCCTGAGGGAGAGGCCATGAAAGAAGTTATGGCGGTGATCCGCATAAACATGATCAACAAAACAAAAGAGGCGCTTTCTGACGCGGGGATAACCTCCTTTACGGCGACCGGGCGCGTGCTCGGCCGGGGCAAGGGGAAGGTTGACTTCAGGATAGTAAAAGGCGCCGAGAGCGGTTCGGACGAGGCGATAGCCCAACTGGGCAACGGGCCCATGCTTGTCCCGAAACGATTAATACTGGTGGTCGTACCTGACCATCTAGT
>CAZSIW010000428.1:0-1562 GCA_964606755.1 uncultured Elusimicrobiales bacterium
TCATTCAACCGAAAGGAAACCTCGTTCACATAGCGGTCAAGATGTTTCGAACTAACATGGTGATAGACACCGTTCACACCACGCTTCAAAACAGCCCACACGCTTTCAATTCCGTTGGTGCTAGTATTGCCATGAACGTACTGACCGCTAGAATGTTTGACCGTCTCATGGGTGAAACCCTTCTGACCCAATCCGATATAAGCCCTGTGGTCATCGGTCATCACAGTCGAACCCTTCTCAACATATTTCTCGATAGCACCTTGGATGGTTTCCTTGTTGTTCTTCTCGATAGTCGAGGCGATTAACCGACCACCTCTTTCCCGCATTCCAAGCACGGCAGTTTTACCAACTGACCCACGGCCCTTGTTCAAGAGCTTGGAAGCGTGTTTGTTCTTTTCCAAACCACCAATGTAGGTTTCGTCCAATTCGATTGTTCCCGTCAAAGTGAAGTCATCGTTACCGCAAGCCTCACGGAGTCTTTGAAGCATGAACCAAGCCGTCTTTTGAGTCACACCAATTTCCTTTGAAAGCTGTAAGCTAGAAATCCCCTTACGGGAAGTTACCAGCAAGTACATGGCATATAGCCATTTATGCAACGGGATATGGCTTCTCTCGAAGATAGTTCCTGTCCTGACCGTAAACGTCAGGTCACAGGCATTACAGCGATAGAAACCGCCTACCCTAGTCGTTATCTTGTTTTGGGTGGCCGAGCATTGAGGACAAACCACCCCATCTTTCCAGCGTCTCTTTTCAATGTACATCCTGCCCGACTCCGCATCCGGTATTAAAGCAAACAACTCGAAAGTGCTGACCGTTAATTTCTTCTTCATGACTTGACTCCTTTGACTTAATTCCTATACTCATATAGTAGTTAAGTTCCTTGAGGAAGTCAAGTATATAATTCCCAAAATTTAACTTTAGCATCTTAAATTCATGAAAAGGCACTTTCATTTCGCAATCAACTATTTTATTAGCGCTCATATCAGGCATATTATCTCCTCGGGTATATTATACAACAATTAAACAAAAGATGGAGGAAAAAATCAAATTTTGGGCTTTATTATATCCACTCAGCAAGTGGTATTAAAAGCCTTTAAGTTTAATAGTGGCCTCCGGCAGGGTTAAAACCCTGAGCATTTTAATAGTGCTTGCTGACGGAGGTTACTACTAAGTTTAAAGGCTTTTTTATGGAAAACAGGTTGAGCTACATTTACGGATTAGAGTGCCCTATAGAAGGAAAAATTAGATATATAGGGAAAACGGTTGACCCTGAGAACCGACTCTCTAAACATATACACGAATCTTGTAGAAACAGAACACATAAAGATAAATGGTTATCTAAATTGCTACAACAAAATTTACGGCCAAAGCTGGTTATTTTAGAGGAGGTGCCTGAAGAGCTTTCTTCGGAAAGAGAAATTTATTGGATTGCTAAATATAAAAGTATGGGGTTTAAGTTAACTAACGGAACACCGGGAGGAGATGGGGCACCTCTAGGATTTAAGCACACGGAGGAAGCCAAACGAAAAATAGCAGAAGCTGGAAGAGGTAGAAAATACCCT
>CAZSIW010000429.1:0-1557 GCA_964606755.1 uncultured Elusimicrobiales bacterium
TAAACAGGAAAACGAGGCGCTTAAAAATGAGCTGGAACGGTTGAAAACCATATTTTCCGTCCAGCAGGAAACCTTTCCTGACGGCATGCTTATTGTCGACGAGAACGACACCGTAATACGCGCAAACCGGAATTTTTACGAGCTGTGGGCGATATCGGCCGATCTGGCCGGCAAGAATTTTAACGAGTGTGCGCACGGCGTGCTGATGGAGAGCGTAATAGTAAAAGAGCTGTTCACCGAGCTGGTGAGCTACCTGAAGGAAAATCCCGATAAGGTTCGGCACGTTGAGCTTCTGCTCAGGACCGGCAAGATTGTCGACAGCTACTGCGCGCCGATGACCGGCAAAGAAAAAAAGTATTACGGCAGGGCCTGGTATTTCAAAGACATCACCGACCAGAAAAGGGTGGAGCTCGAGCTGGGCGATCTTGCCACAAGGGACGGCCTCACGGAGGTCCTCAACAGGAAGTTTGGCATTCTTTACATAGGCAGGCAGGTTCAGCTCGCAAAAAGGGATGGCTCGGAGTTCTGCCTCTGCTATCTCGACGTCAACAAGTTTAAAACTATAAACGATCAATTCGGACACCACGAAGGCGATGACGTTCTGAGGTTCATAGGCAGGGCCCTTCGCGAGACACTCAGGAAAGTCGACATCGTGTGCAGGACAGGCGGAGACGAGTTTTTAATCTGCCTGCCCGGCTGCGCCCTGGAAAAGGCGCGGTTAGTCTGGAGCAGGGTCGTCGCACGGCTGGACGAATACAACAAAACCTCTGGCAAACCGTTTCAAATATCCCTCAGCCACGGTTTTTACGAGTTCGACCCCTCCAAAGATATGACCCTCGACCAGATGATCTCCATAGCCGACAGCGAGATGTACAAAGACAAAGCCAGATCGCGCTAAGCCAACCCGTGGTGTGCATGCCAGAGTAATTTAAGTTCCATGATCGACGATAGGATTCTTCGGCGTTGCCGTATAAGTGTTTGACTTTTACTTACCCTATATCTCTTATCCTTGATGTCTTTTCTCTACTGTTAAATAAGTCAAACGAAAGTGGCATCAGACAATAGTTATGCCGGAAAGAATATGGTAAAAATAAATCGGCAAAATATCGTAAAGGAGTATTAACATGAGAAAGATCATTAACGGAATGTTTGGAACCTTGGTTTTAACAGCAGCGGTGCTGGGTTTTCAGAGCGTCATGGCGCCCGCGGCGAAAGCTGACTTCACGGCCCAGCTTCAGGGGGAGCAGTCCGTGCCCCCGGTCAGTACTAGCGCCTCTGGCGAGGCAAATTTCTTTGTCAGCAAAAACGGTAAAGAGGTGCGCTACACCATCTATGTCCATGACCTGCGTGACGCTACCATGGCGCATCTGCACCTGGGGATGGTCGGCGCCAACGGCGAACCCATAGTCTGGCTTTTTCTTTCCGCGCAGCCGCCAAAAGAGATCACGGGTGTCTTCAGCGGCACGCTATCCGAGGGAACATTCACGGCGGACAACCTGATCGGCTTGTTCAAGGGGAAAAGCATTGAGGACCTCACCAAAGAGATAAAATCCGGCG
>CAZSIW010000430.1:0-226 GCA_964606755.1 uncultured Elusimicrobiales bacterium
GTTACACCTGCTGGCTGAAAACGCCGGGGATATGTGTGCACAAAGACGATATGCCGGATATACTGGCCGAGTACGTGAACTCGGACGTCGTGCTGTACGCGTCGCCGCTCGTGATGGGTAATATAAGCTACCAGTTGAAAGCCGTACAGGAACGTCTGATACCTACGATACTTCCGTATCTTTGCATTAAAGACAACCGCATGCAGCATCCTCAGCGATACGCCAA
>CAZSIW010000430.1:236-1533 GCA_964606755.1 uncultured Elusimicrobiales bacterium
ACGGGGCTTGGACAGCAACCGGAGGATTTTGTCGCCCTTCTGCTGGGGGAAAAGGAAGACCCCGGCGAGGTTTCTGTGGTTGAAAAGATATTCTCGGCTAACAGGCGCAGACAGTTGTTCGTAAAAACGATGGATTCTGATATAAGCGAGGTGGCCCATGCGATTAACGGTATTTAACGGTTCGCCGAAAAAAGTGGCAAACAACACGGACGTTTTATTAAAACATTTCCTTGCGGGTTTTGCCGAAACCGCCGGTAATACGAGCGAGGTAATCCAGCTGAACCGCTGCGATATGCAAAAGGCGGTAGAGACATTCAAGCAGGCAGAAGCAGTGATATTCGCTTTTCCTCTGTACGTGTATTCCGTACCGGCAGGCCTGATGCAATTTATAGACGCGTTGGAACCTATGCGCGGCGCGTGCAAAGGGAAGAAGATCGGTTTTATCGTGCAGTACGGCTTTTCGGAAGCTCTCCACGCGCGCCCGCTTGAAAAATATCTAGAAAAACTATCGGCCAGCCTGGGGTGCGAGTACCTTGGAACCATAATCAAAGGCGGCTGCGACGGCCTGACAAAACATCCGGAAGGTTTCAAAAAACTTCTTAACCAGATCCAGCGTATCGGAAACATTTTCGGGTCTGCAGGCGGGTTCGATAAGGCTCTGCTCGCTGACTTCGCCAGGCCCGAGAGACAGACGTTCTTATCTGCAATTTTCATGCGGCTCTTCGTTAAACTCGCCAACAGGCTCTACTGGAACCCCCAGCTGAAGGCAAACAACGCGCTGGACAAGGCATACGCGCGGCCTTACACGCGGTAACGTACAATTCTTTTCTGCTGCCATTCCGGTCCCGCCCTGGCGGGATTCGGGATGACAGCCTAACCAACACTCAAAACCTTCCATACAAAGCAAAAAGCGGGTGAAAACACCACCCGCTTACTTGCCGCGACTCGATCCCTTCTAAGGAGACCTCGCCGCTTTATATTTTTTATTTTCATCCCTGTTTGTCTAAATGATACCACATCGCTCCTCCCTGTAACATGGTTTTGTTCCCAACTATGGTGACTTTATTTTTACTTCGTTTGCCAGTTAAGCCAGTTCGCCAGTTGTCCAGTTACTGGCATACTGGCACACTGGTTAACTGGTCAACTACAAAGTACTTAAAAGAACTTATAAATATTTTAAAATAGTCTTGACAAACTTAAAAATACATACTATAAATATACCAGTGGTGCAAAAAAGGAGGTCCTTGTTAAAAAACGAAATGGTCTGTTCCCGCGGGAAAGGAAGTGCTCTGGAGTT
>CAZSIW010000431.1:0-1526 GCA_964606755.1 uncultured Elusimicrobiales bacterium
TGTTTTGTTCTTTAATGAGAAATTAGCTATGAGTTGAATACCTGGGTGGTCTGCCTCAGGAGGATAAAATCCACACGAAGCTTCGCTTCGTGTTCCTGATTTCTTTGACGTTTGTGTTGTTCTTTCACGAAATACTATATACGCAATACAATATACGGAAGTAACGCTGGGGTGGCGGAACTGGCATACGCGCACGCTTCAGGAGCGTGTTCCTAACGGAATGCGGGTTCAATTCCCGCCCCCAGCACTTTTAAATAAATTTTTCACTAGTTTATTTGTTGACTGGTTCATTGGTTTAACTAATCAACCAATGAAATAATATACTGATAAACGATGTTGTAATACGCGGGCGTAGTTCAGCGGTAGAACGTCTCGTTGCCAACGAGAAGGTCGTGGGTTCAAACCCCATCGCCCGCTCCATTATGAAAAGAGTGTAGAGCGCAAAATGAGCTCTGCACTCTTTTTTTTTAATAAACAACAGTGTTTGAAGCCGACCCGAAGCGCTGCCCAAAGGCAGAAAAGGCCGAAGGCCGGCAGCGAGGGCGGCCGGTTTCGAAGGGCCGCTGCGCGACGAATAAGGAGCGCGAGAAAGCGGCGGGCGCGAGATGGTGGCGCCCCGGGTCCTTTAAAGCTTTCGGTGGGTGAGAAAAAACCCCCATCGCCCGCTCCAATATAAAATGAAAGTGCAGGGTACTAATCGTACGCTGCACTTTTTATTTATAACAGCAATGTCCCTCATCAAGGAATCCCTGGCCTTGAAATATAATTAGTTTGAAATTTGAAATTACATTCTGAAATAGGTATAATTAAGGCGCTATTTTAAACTCTGGATTATCTGTAACCTTGGAGGAGTAAAATGAAAAACGATATTTTTGATCTAGACACTGAAAAATTCCCTGTTAAGGAATACAATCGATATGTAGTAGTGCCCGTGTTGCCCGAAAAATTAAAGTCATTGCTTGAAATAGCATATAACTTGTGGTGGGTATGGAGCGCCGAAGCACTAGAGTTGTTCAGGAGAATAGATATTGAAATGTGGGATGAGGTCAACCATAATCCGATCCAGCTCCTGGGTGCCGTGAGCCAGGAGAGGTTGAATGCTCTTGCTGAGGATGATAGTTTTATTTCACACCTTGACAGCATTGTGAGCGATCTAAAAAAATATTTGAATGACAAAACATGGTTTGATTCTGAATTTGTAGACAATAAAGAAGCAAAAATAGCGTATTTTTCGACTGAGTTCGGCATCCATGACAGTCTTCCTTTGTACTCAGGTGGGCTGGGCTTATTGTCTGGCGATCATCTTAAATCCGCCAGCGACATGGGTTTGCCTATGATCGGCGTAGGCCTTTTGTACAGGTATGGTTATTTCAAACAATACTTGAACATTGATGGGTGGCAGCAGGAAGAGTATATCGAGAACCACTTCTTCCGGATGCCTTTTTCAAGGGTCAAAGATGAAAAGGGAATGCCATTAAAAGTATTTGTTGATCTACACGAAGAAAAAGTGTATTTCCAGGTGTGGA
>CAZSIW010000432.1:0-1517 GCA_964606755.1 uncultured Elusimicrobiales bacterium
TTTCGCCAGAGCCGGTACTCGGCCTCGTCGCGCTCGCCGACAGACAGCGTTATCGAAAGGCCGAAACTCTTTTTTATTTCCGCTATTAGCTCGCTAAGCCAGGAAACATCGAGCTCCTCGTCTTCCCCGGACTGAAGCACGAGCGTCTTTATGCCGCACCCGTGTATCATCTTTGCCGAGCTCATGACCTGCTCCGCGCTCAGGCGGTAGCGTTCGAGCCGGGTATTGTTTTTATTGAGGCCGCAGTATAAACAGGTGTTCCTGCAATAGCTTGAGAACTCCACCACGCCTCTCAAAAGAACACCGTCCCCCATGAATTTTTTCCGCACTTCATCGGCACGGGCAAAGAGCCGGGCCTTGTCCTCGCCCGTACAGGAGATGATGTTTTCTATATCGCCTGGCGTCGCGTCGCCGTTATAAAGCTTTTCAATAAGATCAGATGTTTTTATCATAGGTCATGTACATGATCCTGTTCTTGCCGCCCTTCTTCGCCACGTACATCGTGTGGTCAGCGGATTTTATTACTTCGCTTATGGTGGCCGGGGGATAGTTGTAGGTAACCACGCCTATGCTCACGGTGACGGGCAGTGACCTGGCTACCATCATGTCCCTTATCTCTTTTGCCACCCGCGACACGACATCCTTTACGGACTCGCTGTCCGCCTCGGGGAACATCATTACGAACTCGTCGCCGCCGACCCTGGCCACAAAATCCATCATCCTGACGTTCTGCTGAAGGGCCTTCGCGACCTCTATAAGCACCTTGTCGCCGGTATGGTGGCTTTTCGTGTCGTTGACGGCCTTGAAATTATCGAGGTCGAGGTAAGCGACCGAGATCGGGTGTTTGGCCCTGGCGGCGCGTTCGATCTCGTGAAAACCGTTTTCCATAAAATATCTGAGGTTGGGTATCTTGGTGAGATAATCTATCCTGGCGTATTCTTTCTCGAAATTCAGCGCGTCTATCAGCCTGTATTCGAGATAGGTTATTATCGCCAGAAAACAAAGTATCATGCAGGCGTTCCACAGCACTATTACCGGATGGACATATATCTCTCTCGACAGCACGTCGAATACTATCCACACCGCAGCGCCGAAAACGGAGATGACAAGGCCGTGCCAGACACCACGGAAATAGGTGACAAAAATAACAGGCAGGGCGTAAAACGCGGAGAACGCTATAACGTAGAGCGTTTCATAGTTCAACAGGCCGATAAGTATCATCAGCAAATAGCCCGTGAACAGTACCCTTAATTTGCCTTGTGAAAAAAATTCTGTAAGAAGTTTGATCATAAATTCAATTGTACCTTTTATGAACATGAACGGTCAATTATATCTCTAACTTACTTATAAAATTGGATATTATCTTTTCGGCTTGAGGAAGGAACCTGCCGTACAAGGCACGGGTCTGGGAAGAAATGTGGGCGCGCTCACTGGCATCCATTGCCGGGGTATTTTGTACCGCCGTCCAGTCGGCTATCATTTCCGGGGTGACCTCGAAATGGAACTGGAATCCGTAC
>CAZSIW010000433.1:0-1500 GCA_964606755.1 uncultured Elusimicrobiales bacterium
CTGCATCTGTTTTGCTCAGGTCAAATATACCCCCGTCAACAACAATCCAAAGAGCTATTTGCGTGAAGACGACCCGGCTGAAGCCGATGAAGAAATATTTGCCGTTTCGGGAAGCACTATATCTATAATAGTGACGGATTTTCCCGCGAAGAATACTGTTGATGTCGATGCTACAGCGATCACCGATATCTTACGGGTAGAGCTTGCCGAGCTCGATAATGTTAAGGTCATTGGCAGAAAAGACATGGAGAGCGCGCTAAAAAGGAACGGGTTTAAGGCCCTCGAGTGTCCGGATCTCAAGACCGCTGTTAAAATGGCGAAAAAATTGAAGGTCAGCAAAGTAGTGATGGGTTATGTTACCGAATCGAACAACTCCTTTGTGATATATGCGGAAGTGGTTAATGCGGGCTGTAAAGCGCCGGAGTTCTCGATCAATGTAAAAGTATGGAACGCCGACCAGTTCGAAACCTCCTGCAGGAACCTTGCATCTGCCATAAAAAAACATATTGATAAAGAAGTTAAAGATTATAGCAAGTAAGTTTGGAAAGAGCGGCCTGTTTTCGGTTTGACGATAAATTTAAACCCGTTTTATTTGACTTTTTCTTCTAATTTCCCTATAATACTTTAAAATACCGTGTAAGCGAAAGCTTAACGCTGTAATATAAAGAGGAGCTTATTAATGAGAGAAAACATTCATCCGAATTATGTAGATTGTACTGTGACTTGCGCGTGCGGAAACACTTTCATGACAAAGTCAACAAAGCCGACTATAAGGCTGGAGATATGTTCCGGCTGTCACCCATTTTTTACAGGTAAACAGAAACTGGTTGATACCGCCGGAAGAGTGGAGAGGTTCCAGAAACGGTTCGCAAAGACTGATGGAAAGACGGTAGCGGTAAAAGCCGAGAAGAAGCCGAGGGTAGTAAAAAAATCGAAAGGAAAGATACTCTCAACCTCGCCGGTCAAAAGAAAACATGTGGCAAGAAAGGAAGATAAGAAGGAAGACAAGAAAGCGAAGTAGCTTTTAAATAGATTACTATTGCAGAGTCCGGCTCTTTTTGCGTCGGACTCTGTAATTTTTTGGGGTAAAGATGATCGAACAGAAACTGGACAAATTGATCGAAAGATATTCTGAGCTAGAGAGGCTTCTGATAGACCCTGATGTGATCAGACAGAACGAGCTTTACAGGGGCTACCTCATGGAGCACTCGAGATTGCAGCCGTTGGTCGCGAAGTCCCAAGTGTATAAGAAGGTGAAGAAAGAGTTGAAAAGCCTTTCCGAGCTCAAGAGTTCTGGAGATGAAGAGATCAGGAATATGGCCGCTTTCGAGTACGACGATCTCCTGAAAAAAGAATTACTGTTGGTGAGCGAACTGAAGCTCGCGTTGCTTCCGCCGGACCCGAACAATGAGAAGGGTGTGATCATGGAAATAAGGGCCGGAACGGGCGGTGACGAGGCAGCTTTGTTCGCGGGCGATCTGTTCCGCATGTACACGAGAT